>JAKLHH010001079.1 GCA_022710245.1 Myxococcota bacterium | reverse complement strand
GGTCCGTGCCGCGTCCGCGCACGGCGTGCCGCTCCCGGGCAGGAAGTAGGGTGGTGAGCCCGTGACGAGCTCGAACTCGCCGAGCGCCCCGACGAGCGCGCGGTCGCGCAGGTCCCCCGTGACGACGCGCACCCGCTCCTGACAGCCGTTGAGCCGCACGTTCCGCCCGGCGAGCGCGGCGTGCTCGGGCAGGCGCTCGAGCCCGACCAGCCGCGCCGACGGCAGCGCCCAGGCCACCGTGAGCAGCACCGAGCCGAGCCCGCAGCCGAGGTCCAGCGCGCTCGCCGCGGCGCCGCCCCGCGTGATCGCCAGGTGCGCGACGAGCATGTCGTCGACCGAGTAGCGGTGGCCGCGCTTCTTCTGGATCAGCCGGAAGTCCCGCGTCAGCGCCACGCTCTGCTCGTCGGGCCCGAGCTGCACGTCGAGGGGTGAGGTCATGCCGGGGGAGACTACTGCAGGTTGTGCCGTCGCATCAGCCGCCGGAAGTTCGCGCGGTCGAGCCCGGCCGCGCGCGCGGCCGCCGCCACGCTCCCCTCCTTCTCCAGGAGCTGGCGCACGTACGTCCGCTCGAACCGCTCCACGATCTGCGTCTTCGCCTCGGCGAACGGGAGCCCGCACAGCCCCGACTCGTGCGTCGCGGACGACCCGTTCCCGCCCACGCGCGGCTGGCCCGCCACGTTCGGCGGCAGGTCGGCGAGGCCGATCTCCGGCCCGTGCGAGAGGATCGCCGCGCGCTCCACCGCGTTCTCGAGCTCGCGGACGTTGCCGGGCCAGGCGTACGCCTGCAGCGCCCGCATCGCCTCGCTGTCGATGCCCTGGTACTGCTTGGCCAGCGCGGCCGCCGCCTTGCGCAGGAAGTGCGTGGCCAGCAGCTGGACGTCCTCGCCGCGCTCACGGAGCGGCGGCAGGTCCAGCCTCACCACGTTGAGGCGGTAGTAGAGGTCGCTCCGGAAGCGGCCCTCGCGGCACTTCTCCTCGAGATCCGCGTTGGTCGCGGCCAGCACCCGCACGTCCACCTGGATCGTCCGCGTCGAGCCCACTGGCCGGACCTCGCCCTCCTGCAGGACGCGCAGGAGCTTGGCCTGCATCGGCAGCGGCATATCCCCGATCTCGTCGAGGAACAGCGTGCCGCCGTGTCCCGCCTCGAAGAGCCCCTTGTGGTCGTTGACCGCGCCGGTGAAGGCGCCGCGCGTGTAGCCGAAGAGCTCGCTCTCCAGCAGCGTCTCCGAGAGCGCCGAGCAGTTCACCGCGACCATCGGCTTCTCGCGCCGCGGGCTGCGCGTGTGGATCGCCCGCGCGACGACCTCCTTGCCGGTGCCGCTCTCGCCGCAGATGAGCACCGTCGCGGAGGAGGGCGCGACCGCCTCGATCAGCTTGGTCACGCGACGGATCGCCGGGCTCGAGCCGAAGAACCCGAGCGTGCCCGCCTGGCGCATCTGGTCCTCGAGCGTGTGGACCCGCCGCTCGAGGAGGCGCCGCTCGGCCGCGCGCCTCACCGTGTGCTCCGCCGCGTCGATGCTCTCGAACGGCTTGATGAGGAAGCCGTAGGCGCCCCGCTTGGTGGCGTCCACCGCCTCCTGGATCCCGCCGTACCCGGTCATCATCACGACCTCGACGTCCGGGTGATCCTGCTTGATGCGAGAGAGGAGCGTCATGCCGTCCATGGCGGGCATGCGCAGGTCGACCACGGCCACGTCGAAGCCGCCGCGGTCGATGGCGGCGGCGGCCTCCTGCGGATCGGTGTAGAGGCTCAGCCGGTAGCGCTCGTCGCGGAGGATCTCCTTCCACGCGCGCAGCACCACCGGCTCGTCGTCCACGACCACGACGGAGATGATGGTGGCGGCCTCGCCGCTCATGCCTCCTCCGGCGGGGTCACGCGGAGCCGCGCCTCCCAGCCACCCGGGCCAGGCGCCGCCGCGGTGAGCGTGGCATCGATACCGGCGGCGAGCTCACGGCAGAGCGAGAGGTCGAAGCCTTGCTCCTCTCCGGCTGGCTGGCTGGCGGCTGGCTGGCCGCGTGCCTCGGGCTCGCCGGGCTCACGCAGGAGGTGCGCGTCGACGCTGCCGTCCTCGAAGCTGAGCGCGAAGACGGTGCGCGCGCCCGGACCGCCGGTGCGGACCGCGGCCAGGAGGAGCTCGACCAGGATCAGGGCGAGGTCCGGGTGGTGCGGGCGGCCGAGCGGCGGGGGCGGCCCCACTTGCAGGTCGAGCCGCTGCCCGGCACGCTGGAAGCGGTGCTGGAAGAGGATCTCGAGGCCCCGCAGCAGCTCCTCGAGCTGCACTCGCTGGCCGACCTCGCGCGAGCCAGGCCGCTGCGCGAGCCGCAGGAAGCAGCTGCTGAGCGAGCGGCACTGCCGCAGCCCGACGAGGATGTCGTCGGCGATCTCGGGGACCTCATCCTGGCGCTCGCGACCCTGGGTCGCCAGCACCTCGGCGTTGATGAGGAGCCCCGTCATCAGGTTGTTGATCTGGTGGATCACGTCGGCGGCGAGCTCCGCCACGCGCGCCGCGCGCACGCTCTGCCATCGGTTCCCCGTCCCGTTCGTCTCTGGCATTCAGCTGTCCCTGACAGGCCGATACTAGGTCCAGGCGAGGTCCGCTGGCAAGCGCAGCCCGCGGCCGGAGGCTGCCTTTGCAGTGCGCGGAGCGCGACCAGGTCGCGAGCGATTCCAGGGAGCGAGCGACTCAGGCGGCGAGCGCGAGGGCAGAGGCCTCGCTGGCGAGCTCGACGCGCAGGCGCTCGAGCGCGGCGGTGTGGATCTGGCAGACGCGCGAGGCGGTGACGCCGAGGACCGCCGCGATGTCCGCCAGCTGCGCCTCCTCGAAGTAGCGCAGCGTGATGACGAGCCGCTGGACCTGCGAGAGGCGCTCGAAGGCGGCCATCAGGCGCCGGCGGACCTCGTCGCGGTGCACCTGCTCGAAGGGGTCAGAGCGGTGGTCGACGAGCTCGTCCGCGCTGTCGAGCGGCACCCACGCGACCTGGGCCTGTCGCTCGATCTTGCGCAGGGAGCCGACGCTGATGCCCATCTCGTGGGCGACCGAGTCCGGGCTCGCCTCGATCCCGCGGCGGCTGCGGCGCTCGAGCACGGCGCGCAGGCGCTTCACGTTGCTTCGCGCGTCGCGCGAGATGGGGTCCAGCCGGCGCAGCTCGTCGAGCATCTCGCCCTGAATGCGGTGCTCGGCGAAGAGCGCGAGGCTGGGAGAGCGGTCCGGGTCGAAGCGCTGCAGCGCCTTCGCCAGGCCGAGGAGCCCGGCGCCGATCAGGTCGTCCATGCTGACCTGAGGTGGCAGGCGGCGGGAGAGCCGTCGAGCGAGGCGCTCGACCTGGGGCATCAGCTCCGCAGCAGTTGTCTCTCGATCTGTCGC
>JAKLHH010001078.1 GCA_022710245.1 Myxococcota bacterium | reverse complement strand
CCTCGGTGAGGCGCGTGACCGCCTCGTTCGCCTTGCCGGCCCGCAGCCGCTCGAGGCCTTCCTCGAGGGCCGCCTTGCCCTTCTCGATGCGCTCGGTCGGCACCTCACCCGCGTACTCGACGAGGAGCTTGTCGGAGTCCTTCACGTCGAGGTTCGGGTTGGTGGAGAGCGCCTTCTGCAGCGCGTTCGCCACGCGAGTGACCTGCTGCGGGCCGTAGCCACGCGCCGCCAGCAGGAAGACCGTGGCCCGCGTCTTCTTCGCCTCCACCGCGGCGCCCGCGAGCAGGAGCGCACCAGCTACGAGCGCGGGGACGACCCGGCGTCCGCTCACTCGTGGTCCTCCTGCAGCGCGTGCAGCTTCGCGGAGAGGATCGGATCTTCGGTGAGGAGGCGCGTCAGCGCTGCCCGCAGCTCGGCCTGCAGCCTCGGCGCGGCCTCGGAGAGCTGGCTCCGCACCACGGCGTCGACGAGCTGCTCCGCTGCCTGCGCGCCGGTGATCTCGCCCGCCTTCAGGCGCGCCTGGATCTCGGCCCAGGCCGGCGAGACCGCCGCCGCGAGCCCCTGCGGCTGGCTAGCGGCAGGCGCGAGCACCTCGCGGAACGCACCGGCTCCTGCCTTCGCGGGCCTGGCCGGTTCGTCGGGCGGCGGCGCTATCGGCCCTGGGCCCTTGGGACCGGAAATCTTCATGGCGTCTCCCTCCCTGTTCTATCACCTCGGCCGGAAATGGCAAAGCGGGGGCGCGCTCGCGAGCCTCACGAGCGGATGTTCCCGATGGCCTGCTTGGCGGTGTCGTGGCGCGCCTTCATCAGGTTGGAGACGAGCGACACCTGGCGGTCGTGTCGCTGCACCTCGTTCTGCAGCGCGAGGAGCTGCAGCTCCTCGCCCATCCGCTCCTGCTGGAGCGCACGGAGCGCGTCGGTGCTGGAGGTGCTGGTGCCGGTCGCGGTCGCGGTCGCGGTCCCGGTCCCGGTCCCGGTCGCGGTGGTCGTCCCCGAGGAGCCGCTGCTCCCGCTGGCCAGGCTCGCGCCGCCGAGGCTCACGTCCGCGCCGGCCCTGACCCGGGAGACCGCCGCCGAGAGGAGCGGCCCGCCGACCACCGAGGTGGCCATCTCGGCACCGGCGAGGAGGACGCGCGCGCCCTCCTGCAGGACGCGCCCGAAGCTGAGCGCCGGGCGCGGGGTCTCCCGGGCGCGCGTGGTCTCGACCTGGATGTTGCTGAGGCTGCTGCTGATCCTGGGGCTCATCGCTCCTCCTCGGTGGGTGATCGGTGCTGTCAGGTGCTGCCCTGCCGTCCGCTCGAGTTATCGGCAGCGCGCGCCGGACGTTGTCAGGTTTCGGCTTTCATTCTATAACTGCCGATGAACGAACAAGAATCGCTCGCCGCGCTGGAGGTCGGATCGTCAGGACCCGTCCCGGGGCGGCGCTCAGGAGGTGTCATGCGCTCGCTCCCTGCTGCCCTGGCGGCGGTCCTGCTCCTCGCCGCGTGTCCGGCCACGCCGCCCAAGCCTGTCGAGAAGGGCAGCGCCGTGGCGCTACCGACGCCCGTCCTCGCGCTGGTGCCGCCGCGCGCGACCTACCTGATCGCCGCACGCCGGCTGGCGACCTTCGCCGAGGCGCTGCGCGCGGCCATCGAGCCGCTGCGGATCCTCGATCAGCGCATGACCGCCGAGCGCGTCGATGGTGACCTCCGGCGCGACCTCGGCGCCAGCCCGCTCGCAGTGAGCGATCTGGACGAGGCCGGCCTCGACGCCTCCGGCGACGCCGCGCTGTTCGGCGTCGGCTACTCGCCCACCTTCGTGCTCAAGGTCGCCGACGAGGCGCGGCTGAAGAAGTTCCTCGCCGATCGCACCAAGCAGGTGACCACCTACCTCCGCTCGTACAAGGGTCAGACGGTGACCTCGTGGAACCACAGCACGGGCGTCAAGGGCACCTTCCTCCGCCTGCGCGACTACCTGCTGATCCACCTCGAGCACGCCGACGAGAGCAGCAAGGCGAAGGGCCTCACGCCGCCCGCCGAGGCGAAGCCGGGCGAGGCGAAGCCTGCCGACGCGCCGCTGCCGTGGCTCGACGAGATCCTGGCCGCGGCCGAGCGAGGCCGCGGGCCGGAGCCGCTGGCCTGGGTGCTGAAGGCCGCGGGCGAGCGCCGTGACGTGCTCGCCTACCTGCAGCCCGCCGCGGTGGCCAGGGCAGCGGGCGCCCTGGGACCGGGGACGAGGTCGGCGACCTGCACCGCGCTCGACGGCGAGCTCGCGGGCGTCCGCGTCCTCGGCGGCGGGCTCGGGCTCCGCCAGCGCAGCGTGCGCGCCAGCGTCTCCGCCCTGCTGGAGCCCGCCGCGCTGAAGGAGCTCAAGGGCACGCTGGTCTCCGGGCCCGCGCTGCCGCCCTCCATCTGGGACAAGGCCCCCGCGAGGGTGGCGTACCAGCTGCCGCCGACCTACCTCGCCGGCCTCATCCGCCGCTTCGGCGAGCGCTCCTGCGGCGAGCCGTATGTCGCGATCTCGGAGCTGAAGGAGCTCGGGGCGCTGATCAGCCGCTACCAGGGCCAGCTCGAGCACACCGGCGGCGGGCTCGCCGGCGCGCTGCTCGCGTCCGACGAGAAGGGGCAGGGGACCCTGGCGCTGCGCGGGGCGCTCGTCGCGCGCTGCCCGCAGGAGGCCGATCGCACCTACCTGCTCGGTCAGTTCACTCTCGCGGCCGAGAAGGAGCAGGTGGCGGGCCGCACGGTGAACAGGGTCACCCCGGCGCTCACGCTCACCGAGCGTGTACGCCTGAGCGTCGCCGACAGCCTCCTCCGCCTCACCGTCGGCGAGGGGCTGATGGAGGGGCTGATGACGCCGCCCTCCGCGCCCGCCGAGCGGATCGCCTCGCTCCTGATCGAGCCGGGCCGCCTCGCCGACCTCCGCTCCGCCTTCAAGCTCCTCGACGACGCCCAGCCGGCGACGCCGCAGCCGTACTGGTACGGCTACCGCCGCAGCCGCAGCGAGGACCTCGACCAGCTGGCGAACCTGGTCGCTGCCTTCAGCCGCCTCGCGCTGGACGCCAGCGTGTCCGGCACCGCCCTCCAGGTCAGCGCCGAGTACCAGCTGCGATGACCGATCCGCGTCAGGGGGGCGCGCTGGCGCGCGTGGTGCGGGGCTCCCGCTACCTCCTCCGCGGCTGGCGCTTCGTCCTCGAGGATCACCCGCGACTGCTCGGGCTCTGCCTGCTGCCGCTGCTGATCAGCCTCTGGGTCTTCGCCGGCCTCCTCGTCGTCCTCTACTATCACTACGGCGATCTGGTCGCGCTGATCTGGGCGAAGCCCGCCTTCTGGCTGCTGCGCGTGCTCTGGTACGTCCTCTACCTCTTCATCTTCATCCTGGTGATGCTGCTC
>JAKLHH010001077.1 GCA_022710245.1 Myxococcota bacterium | reverse complement strand
ACTTGATCTCCTGCTCCCAGTCGCCGTCCTCGAAGTTGAACTTCGAGAGCGTCTCCTTGTACGGCAGGAAGTAGGTCTTCGCCGAGTACTCGGTCGAAGAGTAGGCGAGGTCCATCTCCTCGAAGCGCTCCACCGGCAGGAACTGGTGGATGGGCTTGCCGTCCTTGGCGCGCGTCCCGACGCGCTTGGGGCCGATGACCTCGTTGCTCTCGAGGATGATCCCGACGAGCGACTGGAACTCTTTCTTGGCGAGTGTCTTGAACAGCATCGGCTTGGCTCTTGTCTCCTTGGGGAGCGATGGTGGCGGCTGCTCGCCGCCTCCTGCTACGGGCGCGCCTGCCTGGCGCTCAGTCCCGCTGGGTGTTCATCGCATCGGAGGCCGGCCTGAAGTATCGAGCCTGCTGCCAAAAGCGCCTCCGGACTTCCACCAGGCTGCTGTAGCAAAACCCGCTATAGTCAACATGGCGCCCCGACGGAGGTTTTAGCACCAGCGCATGATTGCACCAGCCCCCGATCAGCGCGGGTTCGCTGAATCTTCAGACGCTTGCGTGAGGGTCACGGGCGGGCGCCTGGCGCAGGTCACTCGCGCATCGCGCGCCGCCCCTGACCGGCGAGGAAGCCGATGAAGCGCGAGCGCAGCTGATCACGCATCAGCGCCCGCTTGACGGGCGGCAGCCGGAGCACGGCGCCGGCCAGGCGGTTGAGCAGCGCCAGGGACGGGCCGCCCTGGTCGTCGAAGAGCAGGTGCTGCAGCCGGTCGCGCTCGAGGGCCATGGTCAGCACCCGCTCGATGGTGCCCTCGGGCGTCAGCACGCGCTCGCCGCGCAGGGCCAGCGTCAGCGCGCCCTCGCGGCAGGCCGGGGCGCAGACCCCGCAGCCGAGGCAGACGCGCTCGTCGACCACGGCGGCGAGCGGGCGCTTGCTCGCGCGCGGGTCGCGCACGCGCTCGGCGAGCGGGCGCGCGTGGAGCGAGATGGCCTGGATCGGGCAGCGGCGGACGCAGCGGCCGCAGCCGACGCAGCGCGCGCGGTCGATCTGCGCCAGCGCCGGGCTGGTCTTCACCGCGCCGGGCAGGCCGAAGCGGTTGATCGCCTGCAGCTGGGCGCAGCAGCAGCCGCAGCAGGAGCAGAGGTAGGTGAGCTTGCGCTGCACGTTGTCGGCGATGAAGACGAGCCCCTCCTCGCGCGAGCGCTCGAGGAGCTCGAGCGCGGCGGCCTGCTCGAGGGCGCGGCCGTGGCCGTGGCGAGTGACGAAGCTCGCGGCGCTGCCGAGGGTGAGGCAGACCTCCATCGGCGCGGCGCAGGCGCGGCCGAGGTGCTCGGCCTTGTGCCGGCAGTAGCAGAGCGAGACGGCCCAGGCGCCCGCGTCGGCGACCAGCTCGCGCGCGCGCTCGTGCGTGAGGAGCTCGGCGAGGTCGTCCTCGGCCAGGGCCTGCTCGTGCACCAGCGTCCGTCCGAGCGTGGTCTCGCCGCCGAAGAGCGCGCGGGTCAGGCCCCCCTCGCTCTCGAGGTAGGCCTCGTAGGCGCGCGCCAGCGCCGGCTGGTCGAGGTCGCTCCGCCGCCGCATCAGGGAGAACTCGACGAAGCCCACCACCGGCGGCGCGACGCAGAAGCTGGAGCGCTGCCGCCGCTCGTCCCAGAGATCGAGGACCAGGCCGCGGTCGGCGAGCCGCTCCAGCGCGAGCTGCACCTCCGCCTCGGGGCGCCCGAGCCGCGCCGCGATGGCGCGCGCCGAGCTCGGGCGCAGCGGGAGCCGCGCGGTGAGCTCCGCCTCCTCGGGGGTGAAGAGGAGCCGCAGGATGGCGCGCCCCTCCGGCGTGTCGGGGAAGGTCTGCGGCAGCTGGTCGAGGCGCGCCTGCAGATCCTGGTAGGCCTTGTGATGGTGGAGGTGTCCCATGGCTCTCCCCGCTGGTGTCGAGGCGAAGCATAGGCGCTGGCGGGGGGAGGTGCCACTGCCGGTGAGCGGCGACGGGTGGCTCGGAGGTGGCGAGAGCTCGCCGCCGACGACAGACAAGACCCCCTGGCCGGCGCCCGCGCCGCCGGTGTAATCTGCGCAGCGACGACGACGCAAGGAGCGCGCATGGGCACCTGGGACGAAGGCCTCCTCGACAACGACGCCGCCCACGACGGGCTCGGAGATCTCCGCGAGGAGATCTGCGAGGACGTGGAGCGCCTCGGCGCAGCGAAGCCCACCGCCTCCTCGACCGCCAAGCTGGGCGCCGCGGTCGGGGTCCTGCTGCAGCTCTCGCCCCACGCGCTCGGCCTCGAGACCGAGAGCGGTCCAACGATCGTCGCCGCGGTGAAGGCCCACGCGGCGGGGCTCGCGAGGCTGCCCGCGCCCGCGCGCAAGGTCCTCGAGCAGGTGATGGCCGGCGAGGGCAAGGCGCTCGCCGAGCGGCCGGCGAAGCTCGGCTCCCGGGCCCTCGCGCTCCTCTGCTCGGCCCGGGGCGCCCGCGTGCCCTTCGGCCCGCGCGTGCCCTCGCTCTTCGCCGCGAAGCCCGCCGCGGCCTACGCGCAGGAGGTGGCGCGCCGCTGCGTGGAGGCGGTGGACGAGGACTTCTCCGAAGAGGAGCTCTGGAGCGACCTCTGCCGCGAGGCCAGCGGGCTGGGGTGCCTCGCCTTCCTGCTCGTCCTCGAGCCCTGCCGCGTCCCGCCGCGCAAGCTCGAGCGCTGGCGCCGCTGCGCGAAGCAGGGGCTCGCGCTCCTCGAGGCGGAGCCCGACGACGAGCTCGACTTCCACCGCAAGTTCTACGCGAACCTCGACGGCGTCCTCGCGCTGCTCCTCAGGCGGCACCGGGACGCCTGAGCCGCGCCGCGACGGCGCGCGCCGGGCGCTGGCGGGACGAGCCTTCGATGGCTCCGCGTCAGCTCCCCCCCGGTGACCACGCGCCGGACCGCTCGTGGCCCATCGCCCAGCCGGCCTCGCTGTCCATCTCGCGGCGGCTGCCCCGAGCGCCGAGGACGGTCACGGGCAGTACTGGCCCTTGTCCGTGCAGCAGTCTCCGTAGGTCGAGCAGACATCGTCGCACCAGCAGCTGCTGTCGGCCGAGCGGGAGCCGCAGTGACCGCTGCAGGTGCCGCCGCCAGAGCCGGGCCCCGGGCCGCTCGACGGCAGGGTCTTCGGCGCCCCGCTCAGCAGAGCGTGCGGGTTGGAGGTGACGTCGATCCCGTAGGCATAGACGGACTGGCCCGCCATCGTCTTCCAGCTCGGGATGGCGAAGGCGAACCGGTGCGCGGTGCCTCCGCCGCAGGCCGCCGTCACGGCCCCCTCGTTCGACTTGGAGGCCACGACATCATAGACAGCGGCGCCGCTTCCGGCCGGACCCCCGACGTAGAGGTGCACGTTGATCGAGGCGGCGGGGCTGTCCGGGTCGCAC
>JAKLHH010001076.1 GCA_022710245.1 Myxococcota bacterium | reverse complement strand
TGTTCTTCTTGCCCCGGGAGGTCAACCGCGTCGTGCGTCTCTGGCGCCAGGTGGAGCGCGCCCTCGATCTCTACACGACGCTGGTCGCGTCCCGCGCCTGAAGCTCCACCTCTTCCTCTTTGCTTTCAGCCTACATCCTCGCTCGCCGCGCTGTTCGGCGCGGTGAGGTAGCAACCTCCGCGGCTCCGGTCCGAAAACCAGCTGTGCGCACGCTGCGCAGAAGGAGGTCCGATGAGTCGCGTTCAGGGTGGGTCCATCCTGCTGGTCAAGCTGACGCCCGGCGCGGGGAGCGAGGCCGCCGCGCTCGCCGCCGGGGCCAGGCTCCCCGTCGAGCGTCTGGGCAGTCGCCAGCCACGCCGAGGCCCGGGCCGGGTGTTCGTCATCGCCGATGCCCCGGCGCCGGACCAGCTCCTGCTCGGGGGCCGGCGCTACGACCTCGGCTGCGCAGCCGATCGGGACGCGCTGGTCGCCCGGCTGCGGCTCGGAGCCAGCCGGGAGCGGGCGGCCGCCGCCCTGCTCGCGGGAGCCAGCGAGGACGGCAGGGATGAGCTGGCGCAGCTCGCGCGCGTGCTGGCGCAGGCGGAGCGAGGCGAGCTGCGCCTGGGCAGGCTGGTGCTCTCCGGCCACGTGGAGCTCGGCGGGATCCGGGGCGAGCTCGACGGACCGGCGCGCAACGGGTCGCTCCGCGAGACCGAGCTGATCCGGCTGGTAGCCCTCTTTCCCCGCGCCGCCGGCCAGGTGGAGCACCTGCTCCTGGCGTCCTGCTACGGAGCGGCTGACCCGGGCGCCCTCCTCGAGCGCTACCGCCGTGCCTTCCCGCGCCTCCGGTCGGTGACCGGCTACGGAGGCAAGGCCCCGCGCAGCGGGCTCGGCGCCGAGGCTGACCTGCGCCGCTGGGCCCGCGCCACCTCTGGTGCGACGGCGCCCAGGCGTGAGGCGATCTTCGGCGGCTGCGGCGGTAGCAGCGCGGCGGCCCTGCGGAGGCAGGCCGGGGTGGTGGTGGACCGCCTCGGAGCGCAGCGCTGCCCGGAGCGGGTCGCGTCCCCCGGCCGCGACAGCGTCGCACCGGCGCCCAGCGCTCGCGCTGCCGCCGCTGTCCTGATCAGGCCTCGCGGGGGATCTGGGCGAGCACCGGGAGATCGCTGACCCGCCGCAGGTCCTCCTCGCTGTAGATGCGCGGGTCGAGCAGGACGAGGAGGGTCGCGAGGGCGAACCCGAGCAGGGCACCCGCCGCTGTCCCGGAGGCGACCAGCTTGGTCCGGCTGGGCCGGATCGGGCGCCGCGGCAGGCTTGGCGGGTCGACGACCTGGAACTGGCTCAGGGCGCGCTGCTTCTCCAGATCGGCGGAGACGCGGGCGCCGGTCAGGCGCTCGTGGACCTGGTCGTACTTGGCCTTCTCCACCGCCCGGTCGCGGGTGAGCTCGAACCAGCGCTTCTCCAGCCGCGCCGACTGGCTCAGCCCCGCCTCGGGACGCCTGGCCCTGGGCGCGGCGGTCTCGGCCCGGGCGCGCTGCTGCCGCACCAGGGACTCGATGGTGCGGTCGACCTCGGCGAGCTGCGCGCGGACGCGCTCGCCGGCGCCGGCCCCGGAGCGCTGCGCGGCGAGGAGCGTGGCGACGGCGGCCCGCGTCTGGGCCAGGTAGTCGCGGGCCCGCTGCACGTCGGGGTGCAGCTCGGTGTACTTGCGCCGCTTGGCGGCGTAAGCGCGCTCCGCGACGAGCAGCTCCTGGCGGGCCTGGGTGAGCTGCGTGTCGGCCCGCGGGCTGGCGAGGAGGTGGAGCTGGCCCTGCAGGCGCCCCTTCTCGCGGAGCGCCCGGCGCAGCTCCGGCGTGTCCGCGCGGATGGGGGGCGCCGCGGGCCCGGCCGCCCTGCCGATGCGGCCGCGGAGCAGCCCGGTGGTCGGGTCGGTCTCGAACTCTGGATGCTCGGAGACGAACCGGGCGATGCTGGTGTCGATGATGTCCAGCTGCTGCTTCACCTTGCGCGCCTCGCCCTCCATGAACTCGCGCGTGGCCAGCGCGGCGTCGAGCTTCTCGCCGACGTTCTGGCGCACGAACTCGTCCACCAGCCGCGCCGTCACCTGCTGGGCCTTGGCCGGGTCCTTGTAGTCGAAGGCGATGGAGAAGCTGCTGCCGCCCAGCATCTCGTAGGTGATCGCGCGGCGCATGCGGTCGAGGAGCTGCTCCTGCGAGAGCGCCTCGCGCTCGCCCGGGTAGAGGTCGTAGTCGTGGATCATGCGCACGAGCAGCGTGTGGCTGGAGAACAGGATCGCGAGCCGCGCCTCCAGCCAGTTGATCTCCGGGCGGCCTCCGAGCTCCTGCGGACCGAAGATGCCGCTCCGGTTCACCGCCTCCTTCCAGGAGATCAGCGCCCGGGACTGATAGATGCGGCTCAGCGTGAAGGCCAGGGTCAGCGAGGCGCCGAGCCCGACGAGGACCCCCAGCCCGACCACCCACCAGCGCGGCAGCAGCCGCGCGAGGAACTCGAAGTAGCGGCGCAGCTGTTGCGCCACCGTGCCCTGCGTCTCCATCTCCCCCCTCCCGCCCGGCCTCGAGTCGCCCGGCGACCTCCTCGAAGTCTGGCCGGATCCGACGCGACCCGCCAGCAGGTCAGCGGAGCGTGAAGGTGCGGGTGAAGGTGCCGCGCTGGGAGCCGCTGGCGTTGTAGCTGCGCACGGTGAAGGTGCGGGCGCCGAGCTGCGAGAACTTGGAGAGGACCGCGAGGCGGGTCGAGCGGGTCTTGCCGCTCACCTGGTCGGTGAGCTTGACGCCGTCGGCGAGGACCTCGATCGCCGCCACCCCGGGGGGCGCGCTCTCGACGCCGATCTCGTAGAGCGCGGCGCCCTGCTGGCGGATGAAGACGCCCGCGCCCGAGGAGGGCACGTCGATGGAGCCGACGCCGGTGGTGATCAGCGCGCCCGAGGCCGAGTAGCCCCGCGCCTCGAGCTCACGAGCGGTGCCGAGGCTCTTGAAGGTGTAGCTCCCGGTGAAGGTGGAGGAGCTGGTGCGCGAGACGGCGAGGATCTGGTAGCCGTCGACGAAGTAGCGCACGGCCGCCACGTCCGACGGGGCCGAGGTCGTGCTGAAGGAGTAGGTCACGCCGCTCGTCCGCTTCCAGGAGAGCGCGAGCGGCGCGGGCTTCGCTGCGCCGGCGAAGGCCTGCAGCGCGGCGAGGTCGCCGTTGAAGAAGTTGAGGTCGACGCCGGAGGGGATCCCTTTGATGCTCCCCTGGTCGCTGTACTGCCACAGCTTCCACCCGCTCCAGCCGGTGGGCATCAGCGGGCAGGTGGCGCCGTAGTTGGCGACCCAGAGCGGGTAGCCGCCGAAGCCGGTGTTGCCGGCGAGGTAGCTCCAGTAGCCGGAGGAGGTGTAGATGATCGG
>JAKLHH010001075.1 GCA_022710245.1 Myxococcota bacterium | reverse complement strand
CCCGCAGCGGGCACCGACGGTGGCGGTCCGCACGGCTCCCGCCCGCGAGGACGCGAGGGGTGGGGAGGGCGCTGCTGTCTCATCCCGGAGCGTCCCGAAGGGACGCGAGGACCAGCGCCCCCCGCGAGCGGGGGTCCCCGCGCGCCGTCGCTCTTGATTTCAGCTAATTCCTTGAAGCGGAGTTACGGTGGCAGCGGGCGGGGAGGGCGCCGGGCGGGGAGTCAGCAGCCCTTGCAGCGGTTCTTCCAGTAGTCCATCAGGATCCGGTCCACCTCGTCCGCGTCGGGGGCCAGCGGCGCGAGCTCGAGGTAGAGGAGGTAGGCGCCCGCCGCGCGGGTGAAGTCCTGCAGCCGGGCGCGGGCGATGCCGAGCCCGCGGTGAGCCTGCGCGTGCGAGGGGAGCGCGTCGATCGCCCCCTGGAAGAGCTCCGCGGCGAGCTGGGCGTTGTCCCCGAGGAGCGCGTTGTAGCCGGCGGCGGTGAGCTTCCTGGCGCGGCTCGTGCCGTCGCTGCCCAGCTTGAACTCGGAGGGGAAGTGCAGGCCGGAGGTGGCGAGCCGCTCGCGGACGCTGTCGAGATCGGTCTTCACCTCGGTCCCCTGGAGCTTGCACTCGTAGAGCGTCTTCCAGAGCTGGACCAGCGCGTAGGGCTGCTCGCTGTGGCGGACCAGCACCCGCACCAGCGTGCTCATCGCGGCGTCGAAGCGGCCCAGCGTGCGGTAGAACGCCCCCAGGAGGAGGTCGGTGCGGCCGGCGGGGACGCCCTGCTTGCGTGCCTCATCGAGGTGGAAGAAGACCTCCCGCTGCCGGCCCGCGCGGGCGTGCAGCGCGGCGAGCGCGAGGTGCACCTCACCCTGCGGCGCCCCGCGCTGGCTCATCTGCCGGACCAGGACGGCGGCGCTCCCCTCGCGTCCCTCCGCGGCCGCGTCGGCGGGCGCGGCCACGACGAGCACGGCGACGGCGGTCAGGGCGAGGGCTCGGGCAGAGTCAGCGAGCAAAGGCGGTCCTCTTCAGCAGCTCCCGCGGCGGTCCAGCACCACCCGTCCAGCCTTGATCACCACGCGGGCGTGATTGTCCCCGTAATGGTACGGCACGTAGCGGTAGTCGGGCACGTCGAAAATCACCAGGTCCGCGGCGCAGCCCGGGGCGAGCCGCCCGACGCGCTCCAGCCCCAGCGAGCGCGCCGCCTCCACGGTGACGGCGCGCCAGGCCTCGTCGCAGCTCATCCTGAGCTGCGTGCAGGCGAGCGACATCATCAGCGGCAGCGACGAGGTCATGCTGCTCCCCGGGTTGAGGTCAGTGCCCAGCGCGACGTGGGCGCCCGCGTCGAGGAGGGCGCGCGCGGGCGGCATCGGGCAGCGGCACATGAGCGCGGCGCCGGGGAGGAGGACGGCGGTGGTGCCCGAGGCGGCGAGCGCGTCGATCCCGGCCGGCGTGATGGCCTCCAGGTGGTCCGCGCTGGCCGCGCCCTCGGAGGCGGCCAGCGCCGCTCCCCCCTGATCGGTGAACTGCTCGGCGTGGAGGCGGAGCCCGAGGCCAGCCGCGCGCGCAGCGGCGAAGATCGCGCGCACCTCCGGAGGGGTGAACGCGCCGTCCTCGCAGTAGGCGTCGCAGAAGCGGGCCAGCCCCTCGCGCGCGGCGCGCGGCACCATCTGCTCGGCGATCTCGGCCACGTAGGCGGCCCGGTCGCTGGCGCGCTCGGGCGGGAGCGCGTGTGCGCCGAGGAGGGTGGGGATGACGTCCACGGGGTGAACCGAGGAGACCGTCCGCAGCACCTCCAGGAGCCTGAGCTCGCCCTCGAGCTCCAGCGCGTAGCCGCTCTTGCCCTCGCAGGTGGTGACGCCCCAGGCGAGGAGCCGATCGAGGTTCGCGGCGCAGCGGGCCTCCAGCTCGGCCCGCCCGGCCGCCCGCGTGGCCCGCACCGTGGAGAGGATGCCGCCGCCCGCCTTGTGGATCTCCAGGTAGGTGCGGCCCTCGGCCTTCATCGCGAACTCGCGGCAGCGCTGGCCCGCGAAGACCGGGTGCGTGTGAGGGTCCACCAGCCCGGGGGCCACGAGCCCCCCGGCCGCGTCGAGGACGACGGCCCCCGGTGCGAGCTCGCGCGAGGGACGCGGGTCGGGGCTCACCTCGAGGACGGCGCCGCCGCGGCAGGTGATGCTCCCGCCCTCCACGAGCCCCACGCCGTCCCCCTCCAGGGTGAGGATCTGCCCAGCATTCCTGATCAGGAGCTCGGGCAATTCGCCCTGCTCGCCTCCTGCGGAGGCTCCGCGATGAAGGGCGAATTGTCGCTCGGCGTGCGCGGCGTCGCCTCGCCCGAATTGCGGGTCCTCGTGGCCTCCGGCCGCTCCGGGATGAGACCGCCGCTCGCCGGGGCCGGGCAACGGCACCACCCGCACCCGCCCGTCCGAGAGCTCCAGCTCCAGGCCCCCCACGACCTCCGCCACTCCCTGCAGCCTCAGCTGGCCCTGGCCGTGCTCGGTGCCCACCAGGTCCTTCAACCGGTGGTGGGCTCCCGCGTGCAGGACTGCCGCCCCGTGGTGGGTGATCGCCGTGGCCATCGTCACCTCCGCGCTGCGCTCTGTATAGGTGAGTTCGGGTCGACCGGTCAACGCGTCGACGAGCGCTCGCAGTCACGCACGTCGCTATACAGTGGCGACCAGGCGAGAATCATTGACATTTGAAGGTCATGTGGTACCGTGGCGCAGCACAAGGCATCAGTCGGGCGGAGCTCGGAGCGGCGTGCACCTCACGCGGCCCGGCTCGGCCTCGGCGTGAGGCGACATCCACTCCCGCGCGCGGCGGCCCGCGGCGGGTCAACCTGGAGCAGCGGCTCCAGTCAGGAGGCACCTGCCTCCACTTCCGGGGCCGGCCGATGGCGGACGATCGTTCGAAGGACAGTCAGACCCAGCCGGGGACCGAGCAGCCCAAGAGCCGGACCGACCGCGGCAAGTGGCTCGACTCGCTCATCGAGCGCCTCGATGACGAGGAGCAGGCGCCGCCCAGCGAGGGCCGCGCCGCGTCGGAGGTCCCCCCCACCTCGGCGCAGACCGTGGACGACGGGTTCGAGAGCTTCGCGGAGATCCGCGGCCCCGCCGGCCAGGCGGAGGACGCGGATGGGGCACCCGCCGGTGAGATCCTCGAGATGCAGGCGGAGGACTTCCTCGAGGAGGAGGCCGAGCCGCCGGCGCCGCCGCCCCACGCCCCGCCGCCGCTGCCCCGGACGCGACCCCCGACCATCGAGCTGGAGCTCGATATGGCCGAGCCCGTCGAGGAGCCGGCTCCGGCGCCCGTCGCCCCTGTCATGTCCGCTGACGAGCCGCCCGCTGACGAGCTGCCCTCCATCGCGCCGCCCCCCGAGCCGATGACCGCGGCGCAGGCCAGCGTT
>JAKLHH010001074.1 GCA_022710245.1 Myxococcota bacterium | reverse complement strand
CGCGGGCGGGCAGGCGAGCTCGGGGGGCTCGAGCCAGCCTGGGGCGGGCGCCCGCGCCGGGCGCGGCCGCCGGGCGGGCAGCTCCTGGAGCGGGCGCCCGCTCCAGGCGCTGCCGCCGGGCGAGCAGCTCCGCTCGCAGCGCGGCAGCGGGGAAGGGCCGCAGCGCCTGCAGGTGCTCGAGGCCTGCTCGGCGAGCCTCGTTGCTCACCCCGGCCGAGAGCTGGATCGCCTGGACGAGGTCTCGCGGCGACGAGGGCCTCGCCGCCGTGCCCTGGAGCAGCCAGGTGACCTCGGGCTCGAGGCGGAGAGGGAGCTCCGGGAAGTTGGGCGGCCAGGAGGTCGGGTTGCTGTAGATCAGCTGCCCACCCACGGGCGACGAGCCAGGGAGCTTGACGAGCTCACCTCTCCCGAGGCTGCCGCGCAGCGACCGCAGCACCTCGACCTCCACGGTGTGGGGGTCGATCACCCGCCGCACCCGTCCGACGAAGACCCTGGTCGCGCTGCGCAGGGAGGCAGTGAGGTAGTTGTGGATGTTGCAGACGGGACAGGCCGCCGCCCTCGGCGGCGAGCAGAGGATGGACAGCAACAGGCCCAGGGCCAGGGGGCCCATTCTCATCGCGCGCACCATGCGGTGTGGTACGTGAGTCGGCGTCGGGATATTCCCGTGGGCTTGCCGCGGGTCTCCGCCTGCCGCGGGTCTCCGCCTGCCGCGGGTCTCCGCGTTCCTGTCGACCTGTCGATCAGCTGGCGTCCCGCTCATCAGCTCAGCGGGTGCGGTCGATCAGCGCCTTGATCTTCGCGGCGTCCTTCGCGTCCGGCCGGAGCTTCAGGTACTTCTTCAGGGCGATCCGCGCGTCCTTGTGCCACTGCTTCTTGGTCCGCAGCGCCTTGCCCAGCTCGAGGTAGCCGTCGGCGAGCTCGGGGTCCCGCTCCACCGCCTGGCGGAAGCACCAGATCGAGCGCGCCAGCTCGTTCTCGCTGCGGTAGAGGCGCCCGAGCTCGAGGAAGGCCGTCGCCGGCGCGTTCTTCGGCTTGGTCGCCTCGAAGAGGAGCTCGTTGGCGCGGGTGCGCGCCCACTTGTCCCCGTGCGTGAATGCCTTGCCGAGCTCGATCAGGACGTCGAAGACGCGCGCCTCCTGGCCCGAGCCGCGGAGGAGCTTGATCGCCTTCATCCCGGAGGGGAGTGCGTTCTTGTAGTCACCGCCCCGGGCGTAGGCGCGCGCGATGAGGAGCAGCAGGTCGGGGTCCTTCGGCCGCAGCCGCAGCGCCGCCGCGTAGCGCTTCTTCGCCGCCGCGCCCTGGCCCTCGCTCTCCTCGATGCGGCCCAGCTCGACGAGCGCCTCCGGGTTGCGCGGGTCCTTGCCGAGCACCCAGGTGAAGTGCTGCCGGGCCTCGGCGGCGCGCTTGTTGGCCAGCGCGACCCGCCCCGCGAGGACGCGGATCGCGAGCGACTCGCCCGCGACCTTCAGGGCCTGCTCGACGAGCTCTGCGGCCTTGGCCGGGATACCGAGCGCCAGGAACGCCTCGCCCGCCTCGGCGAGGAGCGAGGGCTGCGTGGGCCGGTCGGCGAGGAGACCGTCGAGGAGCCCCTGCGCCTCGGTGTCGTGGCCGCCGCCGACCAGCGCGACCGCCAGCGCCACGCGGCTGCGCGCGGAGCGCGCGTCGCGCTGCAGCGTCTTGCGCAGGAGCAGGGCGGCCTTCGGCGCGTCGCCCTGCCGCGAGTAAGCGCGCGCGAGCGCGAGGGCAGGCGCGCTGGGATCGATCGGGTAGGGGCCGGCGTGGCCGAGGAGCGAGACGGCCTTCGCGGTGTCGCCCTGCGCCAGGGCGCGCAGCCCGACGAGGTAGCCGGTCGCCGTGCCGGCGTGGCGGATGAGCGGCTGCGCGCGGGCCAGGCGAGAGCGGCCGATCAGCGCCTCGGCGCAGGCGGCCGCGCAGCCGGGCTCTCCGGCGCACCCGGCGCCGGCGCAGGCCCGGTCGAGCTCGGCGTCAGCCTCGGCGAGCGCGGCGGCCCGCACCGCGAGCACGCGGAGCCCGGCGGCCACCTCGGCCGGAGGGTCCTTGAGGCCGTCGAGGATCGCGCGAGCCTCATGCGGCCGGCCCACCAGCAGGAGCGCGCGGACGCGGTCGAGGGCGAGCGCGGGGCCCAGCGCGGCCATGCCGGGGCGGGCGAGGAGCGCGACGGCCCGGGAGACGTCCCCGCCGGGGCCGAGCTGCCAGCGCGCGAGCAGCGCGCTCGCCTCTGGATCGTCGGGGTCCAGCTTCTGCGCCGCCACGGCCTCGCGGGCGGCCTCGGCGAGCGCACCGCGCGCCTGCGCGGCGGCCCCGCGGAGCAGCGCGAGCCACGACCTGTAGCGCGCGACCTCGCCCATCGAGCGCTCGAGATCACCGAGGAGCGGCGTCTCCGGCGGGTGGGCGGGGAGCTCGAGCAGGGCCTGCTGCAGGCGGAGGCCAGGGTGCCCCGCGCTCAGCTTGAGGCCGAGCTCGAGGTCGGCGCGCGCTCTCCCGGTCTGGCCCGCGCGGCGGTGGAAGATCGCGGCCTCGAGGAGCAGCGCGGGCGCCGGCGGCTTCGCGTCGGGGGCGGCGTCGAGGATCGCGGCGGCGCGCTCTCGCTGGCTGAGCGCCAGCGCGGCGCGCGCGGCCACGAGCGAGTGGTGCCAGGTGGCGGTCGCGCTCGGACCCAGGCGGGCGAGCGCCGTCTCGGCCTTGCCGTCCCGCAGCGCCATCAGCCCCTGCGCGGCGGCGGCGAGCGGCTCGGCGCCGGCGAGCGCGAGGAGCTCCTGCAGCCGGCCCGCGCGGTCCTGCGAGAAGCGCGCGGTCAGGTGCGCGTTGACGAGCGCCAGCGCGGCGGCGACCTTCGGGTGCCGCGTGCTCCGCGAGCGCGCCGCGGTGAGCGCCTGCTCGGCCTCGAGGTAGCCGGCGAGCTGGTCCGGGAGCAGCCGGTCGAGCGCCCGCGCGACCTCCTGCTGGATCGTCCGCTCGCGGTAGGCCAGGTAGCCGAAGACCCCGCCCACGCCGAGCCCGGTCAGGGCCAGTCCGACGACCGCGTAGAGCCACGTTCGCCGCCGCCTGGGCAGCATCGCGGTGTGCTGTTGCTTGCGGCGCGGCGGGGGAGGGAGGATGCGCTGCGCGCGGGGATCCGCCTCCTCCGGCTCGGGGATGTCCGGGACGTGGTCAGGCTCCTCGCCAGGGACGAACTCCAGGCCGCGGCCCTCGCGCGGCAGCGGGATGTCCTCGCGCGTCGCGCTGTCGTCGACGCCGGGGAACAGCTCGCGCGGCGAGTCATCGAGGAGGTGCGAGGGCGGCGGCGGCGTGGGCGGCCGCGGCTGCAGCGGTGGCACGGTCGGCGCGGGCCTCTGCAGCCCCGGGACCACCGGCGTCACCCT
>JAKLHH010001073.1 GCA_022710245.1 Myxococcota bacterium | reverse complement strand
GAGCGGCTGCACCGTGCCGGCGCGCTCCGCGCAGGACCTGGTCGTCACCTCCTTCGCGCCCGAGCCAGAGGGCGGCGCGCGCTCCGCGCTGCGCATCCGCTTCAGCCGGCCCGTGGTGAGCGAGCAGCAGGTCGGCGCCGCGCTCGCGCAGGCGCCCGTCATCATGTATCCGCCGGTGAAGGTCGCGGCGAGCTGGAGCGACCGCCAGACGCTGGTCGTTCGTCCGCTCGGCGAGCTCCGCCCCTCCACGCGCTACCGCGTCGCGCTGGTCAGCGCGCTCGCCGATCAGGTGCGCACCTCGAGCTTCGCCTTCGTGCACCGGCCGCTCGAGGTCGTCCGCCTCTCCGGCGTCGACGCCGAGGAGGCGCCGCCGCGCCCGCGGCTGACGCTCCACTTCAACCAGGCCGTGCAGGCGAGCCAGGCGGCGCGCCGCTGCGTGCTCCGCCGCCCCGCCGGCAGCCACAAGCCCGCGCAGGTGGTGACGCTCGCCGCTGCGGAGGGCGAGACCAGCGGCGCCGCGCAGCCGGGGCAGTCGCGCGAAGCGGCCGCGACCCAGAGCAACAGCGGCGCCGCGGTCACGCTCGTCGCCACCGCCGACCTCACGCAGGGGCAGCGCTACGAGCTGCGCTGCGAGAAGCTCGCCGGCGTCGGCGGTGACGCCGCCATGGACGAGCCCTACAGCAAGACGCTGCAGGTCTACCCGGCCTTCCGCCTCGAGAAGCTCGGCCCCAGCGGCCACGACCTCGCCGCCGACGAGGTCCGCGTCGAGCTCACCTTCTCGACGCGCGTCGAGCTCGAGGCCGCTCGCCGCGCCATCCGCATCCGCCCCCGCGTCGCCGGCATCGACCGCGGCTGGCTCGACGCCGCCGGCCGCCGCTACTCCGTCGAGGTCAACCTCGCCACCTCGACGAAGTACACCGTCACCGTGGACCGGAGCCTGCGCGACGTGCACGGCCAGCAGCTCCTGGCGATGATGAAGGGCCAGCTGCCGCTCACCTTCACCACGGGCGACGCGCGCCCGCGCCTGACCTTCGAGAAGGGGATCTACGCGCTCGAGGCCACCGCCGCCGGCTACCCGGTCTGGACCCGCAACGTGCGCAGCTTCCACGTCGAGTGCGCGCGCGTGCCGCGGGAGCGCGTGGTCAAGCTCCTCAGCAGCGACCTCGACTACGACCCCTGGTACGACGCCTCGAACCATGGGCCGGTGGGCTGGTCGCGGCTCGGGCTCAAGCAGCAGGTGGAGAAGATCCGGGTCGCGCAGGCGAAGAACAAGTGGCAGCTCCACCACCTGCGCCTCGACCAGCTCTGCGACGGCAAGCGCGCCGCCTCGTCGAGGACGAGCCCGGCGGCCTCGAGCCAGACGAGCACGCCGGTGGCGTCGAGCGCCCCGGGCAAGGGCGGCAAGCCCAGCAAGCCGCGCGGCCTCTTTCTCGCCGAGCTCCGCTCGCCCGACATCAAGCGCGACGAGGACCACCCCTACCGCTACCGTCCGCGCCAGCGCGTCCTCGCCAACGTCACCGACCTCGGCCTGCTGCTCAAGGTCGGCGCCTCCTCGGGCATCCTCTGGGTGACGCGCCTCTCCGACGGCAAGCCCGTGCAGGGCGCGGCGGTCAGCGTGTACAGCCCGCGCGGCCAGCGCGTCCACTCGGGCAGCACCGATCGCCAGGGCCTGCTCAAGCTCCCCGGCACCTCGCAGCTCCTCCGCCAGGGCGGCGCCAAGGACAAGGACCCCTTCGAGGGCGAGGGCGAGGGCGGGGGCGGGGACGAGATGGACACCTACCGCTCCCAGCGCCTGATCGCCACCGTCGAGAAGGACGGCGACCTGGCGGTGATCGACGGCAACTGGTCGAACGGGATCCAGATCTGGAACTTCGACGCGCAGACCGACCGCTCGGGCGGCGTGCGCCGCGTGCGCGGCTTCATCCAGTCGGACCGCGGCATCTACCGCCCCGGCGAGACGGTGCACTTCAAGGGGCTCGTGCGCGAGGTGCGCCTGGGCCAGTCCCCGCGCGTGCCCCAGGGCGCGAAGCTCGCCGTCACCGTCGAGGACGCCCGCGGCTCCCAGGTGCTCGGCCGCCACCTCCCGCTCACCGCCTTCGGCGGCTTCTCCTTCGACCTGCCGCTCTCGGTCGAGGCGCCGGTCGGCGACTACCGCGTCACCGCCCGCCTCGGCAAGCAGGTCTTCCGCGAGCGCTTCCAGGTGGAGGAGTTCCGCAAGGTGACCTACGAGCTGAAGCTGAAGGGCGCGGCCCGGCACGCGCGGCTCGGCAGCACCTTCAAGCTCGACCTCGACGCGCGCTACCTCTTCGGCGCGCCGGTGGGGGACGCCAGGGTGAAGTGGAGCGTGCAGCGCCGGCCGCACCTCCTCCACTTCCCCGCCTTCTCGAACTACGTCTTCTTCGACAGCGCCGCGAGCGGGCACCGCTTCTGGTGGACCCACCGCGACGACGAGCGCTCGAACCTCGGCTTCGTCGAGGACGGCGAGGGCTCAACCGACAGGGACGGACGGTTCCGCTTCAGCTTCAAGGACCCGGTCCGCAAGCAGGACGAGCCGCAGGACTACCTCGCGCACGTGGAGGTCACCGACGAGACCGACCAGAGCGTGAGCAAGCAGGTGGTGATCAGCGCCCACCGCACCGACTACTACCTCGGCCTCCACGCGCAGGAGTTCGTGCAGGCGGTGGGGATGCCCTTCGCGGTCAACACCGTCGCCGTGCAGCCGGACGGGACGCAGGTGGCGGTCAAGGGGACGCTCACCTACCTGCGCACGAAGAGCGAGTGCACCTACAGCGGCGGCTACCGCGCCTACCCGAGCTGCAAGGAGACCCACAGGAAGCTCTGGTCGCGCTCGATCGAGATCCCGGCCAGCGGCGCCGGCACCGAGCGGATCATGCCGCAGGACCCAGGCGAGTTCATCGTGCGCGTCGAGGGCAAGGACTCGCGCGGCAACCGCGTCGCGGCCTCCAGCCTGGTCTGGGTGATCGGCAGGGGCGAGGCGTTCTGGAGCGGCGACGAGTCCGACCGCATGTCGCTCGTCGCCTCCAAGGCGAGCTACCTGCCCGGCGAGACCGCGCGCCTGCTGCCGCGGACCAGCATGGCCGGCGCCACCGCGCTCCTCACCCTCGAGCGCAGCGGCGTGATGGAGGCGCGCGTGACCACGCTGAAGACCAGCGGCGAGGGGCTCGAGGTCCCCATCCGCGACGCCTACGCGCCGAACGTCTACGCCTCGCTCGCGCTCGTGCGCGGGCGCACTGGCGAGGGTGACCGCCACCGCCCGCTCTTCAAGCTCGGCATGGTGGAGCTGAAGGTCTCCGCCGAGAGCCAGCGCCTGAAGGTCGAGGTCAAGACCGCGCAGGAGAAGGTCGAGCCGGGCGCGCAGGTCTC
>JAKLHH010001072.1 GCA_022710245.1 Myxococcota bacterium | reverse complement strand
GAACGGCGGCGACGGGAACAGCACCGGGTAGGTGTGCAGCAGGAACTCCTGGCCGGTGAAGGTCCCGGGCATGCGCGCCTCGAAGGCCGGGACGATCCAGAAGGGCGCCAGCAGGTTGAAGCCGTTGACCAGGGTGATGACCGCGTTCGCGCCGGTCGTGTTGCCGGTCAGCGGCGGCCGCGACTCGGTGCGCTCCCAGGCGTAGCGCCAGCGCGTCGGCGCCGGGCCCTCGCTCGTCGTCACCCGGAGCTCGCGGAAGACGTAGATCACCACGCCGTCCTCGCTCACCTCGGGCTCGCCGTCGTAGTCGCACATCAGGCGCGTCGCCTCCTCCTCGGCTCGCTCGAGGTCGCAGCCGAGGAGCGCGACCAGCTCGGGCGCGGTGATGCGGCCCGCGTGCGCGCGGAGGTAGGCGAGGAGCTCGCGCTCCTGCTCGCCCGGATCCGACGCGGGGCGCGGTGGACCGAAGACGAAGTCGAAGACCTGCAGGTAGGCCTTCTTGCGCAGCGCCCGCCTCGGCGCGATCGGACGGCGCCGCTGCTCCCAGGAGGAGGGCGCGCCGCGCGGGCCCGCGTCCCAGGGCAGCATCCAGAAGAGGAGCCAGAGCGGGAGCCCGTGTCCCTCGCCGCGCCCCACGTCGCGGTCGTCGCCGCGGCCCGAGGCCCGCGCGACGACCAGGCCGAGCAGGAGCGCGAGGAAGAAGAGGAGGTAGACGACCATCACGACGACGATGGCCACCTTGAAGGCGACGACGAAGACGCGCCAGAGGCGCTCGCCCGCGCGCGCCAGCCGCTCGCGGAGCGGCTCCGCGTCGCGGCGGTGCAGGGCGGGGTCGAAGGCGTAGAGGAGCTCGCCGCGCTCGGTGGCGGCGAGGTGGCTGCGGTAGGTGGCGAGCATGCGCTCGAGCCCGCCCTCGACCTCGGTCGCGGGGAGCCCGGTGAGCGCCACCGCGTCGGCGCGGGTGATGCGGCCCCCGCGCCCGCGGAGGGCACGGGCCAGCCGCCTCTCGACGGCGCGCTCGCTGTGCTGGGTGGTGTGCTGCATGAGGGAATCTGGCCCGCGGCGGGGGCGCGGTCCAGGGCCGGTTCGCGTCAGGCGCTGACGAGCGGGGGAGCGGTCCAGAGCCCGCTCGCGTGGCGTCGGCGGGCGGGCCCGCTCAGCTGACGATCGTGACGCTGCTCTGCAAGTGCAGGCCGCTCCAGCGCCAGACGAAGTGGAGCACGCTCCACTGGTAGTCCTGGGTGCTCACGGTGACCGTCCAGCGCAGCTCGTCGGCGCCGCGCTGGCAGCGGAGCTGGCTGATGTCGGCGAGCGCGAAGCGTGGTGCTTGCGCTCCCGGCTGGCTGGTGAAGTCGCGCCACTCGAGGCGGTGCAGCAGCTCCTCCGCCTCGTCCTGCGTCGTCTCCCCGGCGACGCAGATCAGCAGGGGGCGGCCGGCGGTGCGGTAGCTGGTGCTGAGCTCGAAGGCGCGGCAGCGGTCGAGGCCGCGGCGCGCGCAGAAGGGGCCGAGGCCGCGGCCCGGCGGGCAGCTCGGCTGGCCGCCGATCCGCCGCAGCCAGCCCGCGTGGTCGACGAGCAGGCGCCTCAGCTCCACCTCCCTCCCGCCGAGGCGCCGGGGCACCAGGCGGACGTCGATGGCCGGCCAATCAGCCGGGTGTCCGACCCAGCGCACCCGCACCGACTCCACGCTGGCGCCGGGCTCCAGCTGCTGGACCAGCCTGGCGAGCGCCTGTCGGTCACCCCTGGTGAGGCGCTCGCTGATGAAGCGCTCATAGGTCGTGGCCCAGCCGGGGGCACAGCCCGCGAGGGCGAGCGCCCAGAGCAGCGCCCGCAGAGCGGGGGAGCGTCGCGACCGCATCGGCACCTCCTCATCAGGTAGGACGCCTCACGCGCTCCCGTTTGTGCCTGGGAGGTGTTGGTCGCGGCAGCGTGCGCGTCACCCCGCGTGTCGCACCAGCAGCGCGACCAGCGCGGCCGCGCCGCCGAGCCCGGCGATCCCGGCGAGGAGCCCGCGGTGGAGGCTCGCCCAGCTCTGCAAGCTGTGAGCGTGCGCCTCCTCGTCGAAGACACCGTGCGCGCCGTGGTCGCCTGGCACCGGCGCGAAGAGGTTGCTCGGGCGACCGGGCCGCGTGGGCTGCGAGGTCTCCTGCCCCTCGACGACGTGCCGGGCCAGGTAGCGATCGAGGTAGCCCGCCGCGAGCTTCTGCCCGAGGATGGTCTTCACCGTCGGCCAGCCCACGTAGACCTCGCGCCGCCGGTGCCCCGCCGCCCAGACGATCGCGCGCGCCGCCACCTCGGGCTGGAAGACCGGCGCGACCGGCCGCGGCTGCCGCGGCATCCGCGAGGCGCACCAGGAGAACTGCGGCGTGTTGAGCCCCGGGAGCTGGACCATGGTCAGGTGCACGCGCGAGCCGTCGTGGATCAGCTCGCTGCGCAGGGCCGCGGTGAAGGCGCGGACCGCGTGCTTGGCGCCGCAGTAGGGTGCCTGCAGCGGGATGGCGCGGTAGGCGAGCGCCGAGCCGACCTGCACGATGGTGCCGCGGTCGCGCGGCCGCATGCGGCGGAGCGCCGCCATCGTCCCCCAGACGGTGCCGAGGTAGGTGACCTCGGTCGCGCGGCGGTACTCCTCGGGCCGGATCTCCGAGACCGGCGCGAAGATGGTCGTCATCGCGTCGTTGACCCAGACGTCGATGGGGCCGAGCTCGGCCTCGATCTGCGCGGCGGCCGCCTCGACGGCGTCCGCGTCGGCGACGTCGGTGGAGACGGCGAGCGCGCGGGAGCCTGCCGCCTCGACCTCGCGCCGCGCGGCCTCGAGCCCGCCCTCGCCGCGCGCGAGGAGCCCGAGCGCGGCGCCCTCGCGGGCGAATTCTCGCACGACCGCGCGCCCGACCCCGGCGGAGGCGCCGGTGACGACGACGACGCGGCCCTTGAAACGGTTCTCGTTCCGGTGATGCATGAGCCCTCCTCGGGGGAGGGTCATGCATCGAGCGTGCGCGGGCCCGGAGCCCTCACATGCAGAGCGTGAAGAGGCAGATCGACTTGCAGGTCCAGACCAGCAGGCTGTCCGGGCAGCAGCAGGGCACGGCCGGGTTCACCGTGCTGCACTCCGTGTCGGTCAGGCAGCCGGTGCCGGTGGGGGTGGTCGTGCCCTTGTCCTGGCTCGGGGCCACGCTCTGCTCCGGCCACTGGATCCCCTTGTCCCACTTCACCGGCGCCGAGGTGTCCGGAGTGGTCGCCGGCGCGCCGTCGCCAGCGTCGACTCCGCTCCCGGGCGTCTGCGGCGTGAAGCCCGGCCTCACGCAGAGGCCGACCCCGTCCACCTTGGTGCAGATGTACCCTTCGGGGCACTCGGGCGAGCCGCCGTTGCAATAGAAAGGTGCGTTAC
>JAKLHH010001071.1 GCA_022710245.1 Myxococcota bacterium | reverse complement strand
CCTCAAGACCGGCCTCGCCGGCACCTGGCTGGTGACCCGCACGCTCCTCACCGAGGTGGAGGGCTTGCCGAAGGGCTACCAGGACCAGGAGCAGTGGAGCTTCGCCGTCTCCGGCGACCAGGCGACGATGTCGACGACCGCGGGGAGCATGCCCGGCCAGTGGCGAGGCTCGAGCTGGTACTTCGACAGCGGGCAGTACAGCGATCCGCGGACCGGCATGCCGGCGCAGACCACGTTCGAGGCGATGGGGGTCGATCCGCTCAAGGGCGGGCTGGAGACCAAGCACTACGACCCGACGGGGTTCCGGCCGCCGAGCTCGGAGTCCTTCACCGTCGAGGGGAACCGGATCCGCTAGCCAGCCCTCCCCCGGGGCTCCAGTGTGCGCACCGCTCTGCTAGCCCCCTGGCTGGTGGCAGGTGGGGCACTGCGTGTCGGTGCGTCCCGCGTGGCTGGCGGGGACCTTCTTCGCGTTCGACGAGGTCCCCGCGCCGTGGCAGGAGAGGCACTGCGGGGGCGGGGTGTAGGGGTGCCCCATCTTGGGCGCGGTCGGGGTGGCCGTCAGGCAGGCGGTCAGCGCTGTCTGGTCGCAGCCGGGCACCTTGTTCATGCAGCTGAGGATCGCCTGGTTCTGCGGGACCGTCTTGCACCCCTCCACGCACTGGGCCTTGCTCATCTGCGCGCCGCCGGTCGTGTTCAGCGCCAGCCCGCAGGTGTCATAGACCTTGCCGCACCAGTTGGTGCAATCGTCGTTGCCACTCCCGCACCCCGTCGAGGCGGCCAGCGCCAGCGACAGGGCGAGGTAAAGCCGTCTATCCGCCATGACTCCTCCGTGGATGTGATCGTCAGATGTGATCATTGGTTCTCACGAGGACCCGGTGCAGGTCAACCGGGTGCGTCACGCTGCTTGCCGGCCGCGGCGCGCCGTGCTTGATTCCAGGCGGCGCCGCGCAGGCTGAGCGGTGGCGCGGAGCTGCCGCGACCAGCCAGCGCGCCCGCAGAGGGTGCCATGCGAGTCTGCCTCGACCTCAGCTGCAACGAGATGCTCGACCGGAACGGCGGGTTCGGCCGCTACGCGCGCTGCCTGCTGGACGCCATCTACGCGCTCCCCGCCAGCGAGCGCGCGGGGCTCGAGCTCTACGCCCTGCCCCGCTCGGACCGCCCGCCGGTGCCGGCCGAGGAGGCGCTCGGGCACGCGATCCTCGAGCGTCCCGAGATCGCCACCTGGCGCCACCAGCAGCAGCGCACCTGGCTCCTCGGGCCGCTCCTCCGGGCGCGCCGCATCCAGCTCTTCCACTCGACCACGCCGTCCTCGCTGCCGCTCGCGCCGGGCTGCCCCGTGATCGGCACCTGCTACGACATCATCCCGGCGGTGCTGCCGAAGCCCGGCCGCGGCCTCGGCGTCTCGCTCGACCGTCAGAAGGAGTGGCTCGAGCAGTACCTGCGCAACTGGCGGCCGCAGCACCTGGTCGCCATCTCCGAGGCGACCAGGCAGGACCTCGTCCGCGTCTTCGGGTTCGACCCGCGCCGGATCACCGTGATCCACCTCGGCGTCGACGCCAGCCGCTTCAGCGCCGAGGCAGCGCCAGGCGAGCGCGACGCGCTGCGTGCCCGCCACCAGCTCCCCGAGCGGTGGTTCGTCTCCGTCGGGAGTGACCACTACCGCAAGAACCAGGAGCGGCTCGTCGAGGCGTGGCGGCGGGTCGCCGATCAGATCCCCGAGGGGCTGGTGCTGGTGGGCAAGGCGCTCTACTGCAGCGCGCTCCAGCGCCTCGAGGAGGAGACGCACCGCGGCGACGCCGGGGGCCGCTTCCGCTGGCTGAAGAACGTCGGCGATGACGATCTCACCGCGCTCTACCGCCACGCGACCGCGGCGGTCGCGCCCTCGCTCTACGAGGGCTTCGGCCTCACCCTGCTCGAGGCGATGGCCTGCGGGGCGCCGGTCACCGCCGCGCGCGCCTCCTCTCACCCCGAGGTCGGCGGCGACGCCGCGCTCTACTTCGACCCGCTCTCCGTGGACGAGCTCGCCGCGCGCCTCGTCGAGCTCTCCGCCGGCGAGGCGCTGCGCGCGCGCCTGCGCGCCGCCGGTCGCGAGCAGGTCGGGCGCTTCACCTGGGAGGAGACCGCCCGCAGCACCCTGGCGCTCTACAAAGGGTGGTCTTCCGCCCGCTGCTGACTATAGTGCTCCCATGCTGGACCTGAGACACCTCGCCCGCTCCGTCGCCCGCAGCTACGCCCGCGTGCGCTTCTCCCCCTTCCTCTGCCAGGTCGTCGTCACCCGCCGCTGCAACCTCGCCTGCGGGTACTGCACCGAGTTCGACCAGGTCTCCGAGCCGGTGCCGGCCGACGAGCTCCGACGCCGCATCGACAAGGTCGCCGAGCTCGGCTCCTTCGGCCTCGAGCTCACCGGCGGCGAGCCCCTGCTCCACCCGGAGCTGCCGGCGCTGATCCGCCACGCGCGGCCGTACAGCTTCCGCATGCTCGGCCTGATCAGCAACGGGTTCCTCCTGCGCGAGCCGATCATCGAGGAGCTCAACGAGGCCGGCCTCACCGACCTGCAGATCAGCGTCGACGGCGTGCAGCCCAACGACGTCACGGTCAAGGTGCTGAAGCCGCTGCGGCCGAAGCTAGAGCTCCTCGCCCGCACCGCGCGGTTCAAGGTGGTGCTCTCGGCGGTGGTCGGCTCGGGCGCGCCGTTCGACGAGGTCGCCGAGGTGATCCGCTTCGCGCGCGAGCACGGCTTCCGGCCGCGCGTCCTGCTCATCCACGGCGCCGACGGGCAGCTCGCGCTCTCCCCCGAGGACCTGCGCGCGTACCGCCGCGTGCAGCGACTGATCGGGCGGCACTGGAAGGACCTCTTCGACTACCGCGAGGCGCTCCTCGAGGGAGGCCGCGCGCCCTTCCGCTGCCGCGCCGGGAGCCGCTACCTGTACATCGACGAGCGCGGCGTCGCGCACTGGTGCGCGCAGACGATGGCCCACTTCGGCAAGCCGCTCCTCGAGTACAGCGAGGAGGATCTGCGCCGCGAGTGGCACACGCCGAAGACCTGCAACGCGGCCTGCACGATCGGCTGCGCGCGCTCGTGCAGCATGCCCGATCGCTTCTTCCCGCAGGGAGGCGCCGATGCGCGTGGCCTTTGATGCCCGCTACCTCGACGGCGGCGGCAGCGGGATCGGCACCTACTGCCTGAACCTGCTGCGCACGCTCCTCGCCGAGGATCCCGAGCTGGAGCTGCTGCTGGTGCGGGCGCGGCCGGGCCGCCCGCCCGTGGTCGGGGACAGGGCGCGCGTCGAGGAGGTCTCCTTCCCCTTCCCGCCCAACTCGCCGCTGACCCGGCACGCGCTCGGGCCGTTCCTCGCCCGCCGGCGCTACGACGTCTACCACTCGCCCTTC
>JAKLHH010001070.1 GCA_022710245.1 Myxococcota bacterium | reverse complement strand
AAGGTATCCGCCATAATCAATAGCGACAGCGCGCGGGGACCCCCGCTCGCGGGCCCCTCCCCACCCCTCGCGTCCTCGCGGGCGGGAGCCGTGCGGACCGCCACCGTCGGTGCCCGCTGCGGGCGACGAGGGGCGGGGCCTCGGCCCCTCCCGCGGCGCCCCACGCGCCGTCGCCCTGGGCTTCTGTGTACCCGAGCGTCCTGGCTTCTCACCCAGCGGGCGAAAGTGGCCTCGACGGCGCCTGCTCCTTAGGGCGGAGTTAGGGCGGGGCGCCGGGGGTTGACAGGGGCCGGCCCGCGGGCTGTATTCCCAGCGTGGACGGACGGGGCTCACGACGGCTGGCCATCGCGATCTGCGGGGCCGGCGACACGGACGCGGTCACCTCGGCGGCGGCGCGCGAGCTCGGGCGTCGCGTCGTCGAGGCGGGCTGCAACCTGATCTGCGGCGGCCTGGGCGGGGTGATGGAGGCGGCCTGCCTGGGCGGCGCCGAGGCACGGGCAGCCGGGGCAGCGGGCCTGGTCGTCGGTGTCCTCCCGGGCGGCGATCCCGACGGCGGCAATGGCCTCTGCGACGTGGTGCTCGCCACCTCCATGGGCGCTGCGCGCAACCTGATCGTGGTGCTCAGCGCGGACGCGGTGATCCTCGTCGGCGGCGGCGCGGGCACGCTGAGCGAGGCCGCGCTCGCCTGGCAGCACGGGCGGCCGCTGGTGGCGCTGGCGACGACCGGGGGCTGGGCGGCGCGCCTCGCCGGCGAGGTGATCGACGGCCGGCGGCCGGATCCGGTGATCGAGGCGCGCTCGCCTGCCGAGGCCGTCGCCGCGGCGCTCGCCTGCGTGCGTGGCGATGGCTGACGCCACGGCCCCCAGGCCCTCGCACCTCTGCGGGGCGCCCGGCGGGGCGCTGCTCGAGCACCTGCGCGAGCGCCTCGAGCGCGAGCGGCTGGTGCAGCGGGGCGACCGTGGGCTGATCGGCTACTCCGGCGGCCCCGACTCGCTCTGCCTCCTCCACCTCCTCGCGCAGCTGCAGCAGGAGCTCTCGTTGACGCTCACGGCGGTGCACGTGGACCACGGCCTGCGCGCGAGCTCCGCCGACGAGGCACGCGCCGCGGCTGCGCGCGCCGCGTCCCTCGGAGTGCCCGTCGAGATCGTCACCGCGACGGTGCCGCGCGGCCCCGGCGTCACCGTCGAGGAGGCGGCGCGAGAGGCACGGCTCGGCCTGCTCGAGCAGCTCGCGCACGAGCGAGCCTGCGCCTGGGTCGCGCTCGGCCACACCGCGGACGATCAGGCGGAGACCGTGCTGATGCGGATCCTCCGCGGCAGCGGGCCGGCCGGTCTGGGCGCCATGCGGAGCCGTCGAGGGATCTTCGTGCGTCCGCTCCTCGAGGTCTCGCGGCGCGAGGTGATGAGCTGCCTCGCGGCCGCGCGGCTGGAGCCGCTGCAGGATCCCAGCAACGCCAGCGATCGCTTCCTGCGGAACCGGGTGCGACGGCAGCTGCTCCCGCTGCTCACCCGCGAGAACCCGAGGATCGTGAGCGCGCTCTGCCGGCTGGCCGCGAGCTGTCAGGAGGAGGACGACGCGCTCGCCGCGGCGGCGCGAGTCGAGCTGGAGCGGGCCCGCCTCGGCGGCGGCCTCGACGGGGCGCGGGTCGGCGCGCTGCCGGCTGGCCTGAGGAGGCGGGTGCTCCGCCTGGCGTTCGCCGAGGCCACGGGCAGCACGCGCCGCCTCGAGCGGCAGCACCTGCTCGCGCTGGACAGGGCACTCGCCGGCGGGCGCGGCGTGGACCTGCCGGGCGCCCGGGCCGAGGTGGAGGGAGGTGTGCTCCGCCTGCGCACCTGCGCGCCCGACGCCCCCGGGGCAGCGCCGCTGACGCTGACCCTCGCGGGCCCCGGCCGCTACCCGCTCCCGGACGGGCGGGTCCTGGTCGTCGCCACCACGGCGCGCGCGGCCGCGCCCGAGGCCACGATGAACGCGGCGAGGGTGCCCTTCCCACTCACCGTGAGGACCGCGCGGGCAGGGGATCGCATCGCGATCGGGCCGGGGCGATCTCGCAAGGTGGCGCGGGTGCTGATGGATGCTAAGATTCCGCGCCGTGAGCGTGCCCAGGTGCCACTCCTCGTCTCGGACGATGGCCGGATCCTCCTCATCGTCGGCATCCGCCGCGCGTACGGCCTCCGCGTCGATCCGGGGGAGCGCGCCCTGCACGTTCGCGTCGGTCCCGCCGAGGCTGCGCCGCTCAACGATTCTCCATTGGCCTCGCCATGTTGACTGGATCTGGCGCAGCGTCAATAATGGAAGCTGGAGGCACTTTTGAAGTCATCGCATAAGACCATACTGCTCTGGGTCCTGCTGATCCTGATGTTCGTGAGCATCTACAACCTGTTCACGAGCCCCTCGCGGGAGGAGGGGAAGCTCGACTTCTATCAGTTCATCCAGGACGTGGAGAAGACCCCCGACAAGATCACCAAGGTCACGATCAAGGGGAACCGCTACAGCATCGAGTACAAGGACCGCAAGCTGCGCACCACGGGTCAGCCCCTGGACAGCCGGCTGCGGGAGAAGCTCGACAAGGCGGGCGTGCCCTACGCGATCGAGGAGCCGGACGAGAACTCCTTCTGGCAGTCGATCCTGATCTCGTGGCTCCCGGTGGTCTTCCTGGTGCTGCTGTTCTTCTTCTTCATGAGGCAGATCCAGGCGGGCGGCGGCAAGGCGATGAGCTTCGGCAAGTCGAAGGCGAAGCTCCTCTCGGATCACCAGAACAAGGTCACCTTCGAGGACGTGGCGGGGATCGAGGAGGCGAAGGACGAGGTCGAGGAGATCGTCGACTTCCTGAAGGACCCGAAGCGGTTCACCCGCCTCGGCGGTCGCATCCCCAAGGGCGTGCTGATGATGGGCGCGCCGGGCACCGGCAAGACCCTCCTCGCGCGGGCCATCGCGGGCGAGGCGGGGGTGCCGTTCTTCTCCATCTCCGGCTCGGACTTCGTCGAGATGTTCGTCGGCGTCGGCGCCTCGCGCGTCCGCGACCTCTTCGAGCAGGGCAAGAAGAACGCGCCCTGCATCATCTTCATCGACGAGATCGACGCGGTGGGCCGCCACCGCGGCGCCGGGCTCGGCGGCGGGCACGACGAGCGCGAGCAGACGCTGAACCAGCTCCTGGTGGAGATGGACGGCTTCGAGAGCAACGAGGGCGTGATCCTGATCGCGGCCACCAACCGGCCCGACGTCCTCGACCCGGCGCTGCTGCGGCCGGGGCGCTTCGACCGCCGCATCGTCGTCCCGCGCCCGGACGTGCGCGGCCGCGAGGGCATCCTCAAGGTGCACACGCGGCGGACCCCGCTCTCCGAGAGCGTCACGCTGGAGACCATCGCGCGCGGCACGCCGGGCTTCTCGGGCGC
>JAKLHH010000107.1 GCA_022710245.1 Myxococcota bacterium | reverse complement strand
GCTCGAGCTCCTCTTCTACTCGGGCGACGAGCCCCGCTACTACCTGCGCACCGAGGTCCACCCCGCGAAGCGAGGGCCGGTCTTCGTCAGCTTCAAGGGGCGCTCGGGGGAGAGGGTGAGCAAGGCGCTGCCGTTCGCGAAGTACCGGGGCGTGGCCGCGCCGCTCGGCGCCGCCGGCGCCGCGCTCGCCAAGGCGGCGGTGGGGGCAGCCTGCAGCAAGCTGCCGGTCGCGACCGACGCGGACTTCCCCTTCGTGCCCGAGGGCAAGATGAGGGACCGCATGAGCCATGATCTGCGGCGCACGCTGCGCAACCTCCCGGACGAGTGCGCGAGGCTCGCCGCGGTGAAGTCGACGCGGGCCGAGCTCCGCGTCGACGACGTGGCCTTCGGCGTGCTCGGCGCCGACGGCAAGCTGGTCGGGATGATCAAGGGCGAGCTCCGCCTCGAGGACTCGGGCGCGCTCGCGCTCGAGCTCGGCCGCTTCAAGGCGGCGGAGGGCGGGCGCCGTCCTCACGGGCACGGGCCTCATGGCAAGGGGCACCACGGCGGGGGACCTGACGGCGCGGGGCAGCCGCCAGCGCAGCCGCCGGCCGAGTAGCGCGCCCGCGGGCGCCTCGTCGCACGGCGCCGTGCACGCGAGGCGCACCGACTTATCTTGCGGTGCGGACCTGCCGAACTAGGATCAGCGCACAACAGCCAGGAGGCAGTTCATGCAGAAGAGGCGAGGAGAGCTTCTCCGGAGGGTCTGGGCGGGGGCGCTGGTTGGCGCCATCACGCTCTTGCTGCTGCACGCCAGCCCAGCAGCGGCATCGAAGAACTATCAGCTCTTCCGCCTGGACACCAGCTTCCACTTCGCCTACACGCACGGCCCGGGCGGCTACGGTGGTGGGCTGATGCTGGAGCCCAAGTTCATGATCCTCGACCAGCTCTCGGTCGGGCTGCAGACGGGCGTCACCATCTACGGCGGCGGCTCGATCAACAGCACCGGGAGCTCCGTCTCGATGAGCGTGGGCGCGGTCGTGCCGCTCCTCGCGAAGGTGGAGTTCTACCCGCTCCACTCGCCGATCCGGCCCTTCGTCGGGTTTGCCATCGGCACCTACGACATCGCCGCCGAGACGGTGGGGAGCGCCGGCATCGACCAGAGGGCGGGCTGGGTGTTCGGCCTCTCGCCCGAGATCGGCATCGAGCTCGGCGCCTTCCGGCTCTCGGTCAGCTATCACGCGCTCATCGCGGCCGGGATCGTGGTGCGGCAGACGATCGGGAACGCGCAGACGCTGGATGTCTCCCAGAACTACCTCACCTTCAACATCGGCTGGCGGAGCTGGGGCAAGCGCCGCCCGCCGCCTCCGCCGGCGCAGCCGCTCGCACCGATGACGCCTGTCCCCGGCGCGCCGCCTCCGGGCGCGCCGCCGCCTCCGGCCGCGCCTCCGCCGGGACAGTGATCCGCACGCTGCGCGCTCGCCCTGGTCGATGATCGGGTCCCCCACCGGGAGCGGCGGGGGCACCATCTCGGGATCCAGCCAGTCCGTCTCGGTCGTCTCAGTCGTACCAGTCGCGCCAGGTGATCACGGCGTCGTGCACCGTGAAGGTGCGCGAGAACCAGCAGCCCGCGTCGTGCGCCTCGAAGCGCCAGCGCCTCGCCGCCACGCTGACGCACTCCATCAGGTCGCTGTCGCTGGAGTGGACCTGCAGCCCCGAGAGCGCGCCGCCGTCACCGATCTCGAGGCTCACCTGCAGTCGCTCATCGCGCCTGGCGCTCCGACTCTGATAGCAGCGGCGCAGCTGGCTCAGCCGGGTGTCGACCTCCAAGCTGAGCGCGTACGGGTTGAGGCACGCGGGCGCGAAGGGCCCCTTCCAGATGGCGACCCAGCGGGAGAAGAGCGGCGGGGGCACCGCCTCGGAGTCCACCCACTCCATCCACTCCATCCAGTCCGGCCAGGCCGGCACGTCGGGGCGACGGTCGGCCCGCTGCGCCAGCTGGCGAGCAGGGATGCCCTTGAGCTGTCTCCGGATCGCGCCGTGGCGGTGGGGACGCGGGCAGCCGAGCCAGCACGGGATCTCGTCGCTCACCGGCACCTCGGGGCACTCGCCACAGGTGCGGCGCGGCACCGGCGCCTTCACCGGCAGCTCCAGCGGCCCCGGCGGGAGCGCGAAGCAGAGACCCACGACGAGCAGGTGCACCCCGGCCGAGGCGCCGAGCACGCGCCAGAGGCGCCCATCGAGCGCTCGCCGCGAGCGCAGCTGAGGCCGGACGCGCTCGAGGACGATGCACGCCTGACCGTCGAGGCGCAGCGCCGCGCGGCCGCCCGCGGGCAGCCGGACGGCGGGCCGCGCCCCGGCCCGATAGGGCGCGGGCAGGTCGACCGGCGCGTCGTCGACGGTGAGCTCGGCGCGGAGGTCCGGCGGCACCCGCAGCAGCACCTCGCCGGCGCGCACCTCCACGAGCGGCCAGGGCGCCTCGCTGGTCGCGGGCACGCTCACCCGCAGCGCGCCCTCGAGCCCATCGCTCGCCCCGAGGAGCAGCCGGGCCCCGCGCGCCGCGCGGGCGACCAGGCTCCGGCGCAGCAGCCACACGATCAGGCAGGACGCGGCGAGGACGGCGCCGGGGACCCAGCGCCCGGCGAGGAGCGCGAGGCCGCCGCCGATCCCGAGCAGGCTCCCGGCGGCGGCGAGGAGGAGCGGGCCGAGGGGCGAGGGGGCGACGAGCTGGCGGGCCTCGACGGACTCGCCGAGCCGCGTGGTGACCCAGACTGTCGCTCTCTCCATCTGCCGCCTCGTCGTGTGGTCGCACGAGGTGGGACAGCCTCTCGCGCGCCGAGTTCCTCGCCCTCGCGAGCTCTCAGCGCCAGCTCTCGGCCCGCTCGCGGAACACCTCGGCCTCCCGCTGCCGTCCGTGGGCGCGGAGGTCCCCGTAGTAGGTGCGGGCGAAGGTGTGGATGAAGGGGTAGGTGCCGCGGTCCTTGCACTGGTCGAAGAGGCGGAAGGTCTCGCTGAGCTGTCGCAGGCCAGCCTCGCCCTGCTGGACCTCCCGCAGGGTCATGCCCAGCTTGTACCTGGCGTAGATGTTCTCCGGGTGCTCGGCCACCCAGCGGCGCAGGAGCGCGAGGTTCCGCTCGTGCTTGCCGCGAGCGTTGGCGCGCAGGTGCCCGTAGTGTCGCAGGTGCAGGTCCACCGTCGGCGGGACGTAGGCGGGCCAGGTCTCGAGGAGCGCCTCGCCGATGCTCTCGTGCACCGGGTTGCGGAAGTAGATCGACGTGTGGTTCCAGAAGAGGCGCAGCACCGGCACCTCCTCGACGCGGCCCGAGTCGAGGAGGTTGTCCTGGTAGATGATGTACGCGGGGCTCGCCGGCTGCGAGCACGCCCGTCGGAGCTTCTCGCCGGCCGCCGGATCCGCGATCACCTCGTCGGCGTCGAGGCTCAGGATCCAGGAGAACCTGGCCTGCTGCAGCGCGAAGTTCCTGGCCGCCGAGAAGTCGTCGGTCCAGGGGAGCTCGAAGGTGCGGCAGCCCCGCTCGCAGGCGATGGCCAGGGAGCGGTCGCTCGAGCCGGTGTCGACCACGACGATCTCGTCAACCAGGTCCCTGGCGGAGTCGAGGCACGCCGGCAAGAACCTCTCGGCGTCGCGGACGATGAGCGCCGCCGAGAGGCCATGCGGCAGGGGTTGCGGGGTCGGCTGCATGGCTCCTCCTCTGCCGGGGACGAGCGGCGCTGCTCGCGGCGCCCGACCGCCGACAGCATCCACAGCGATCCAACGGCAGCGGAGGCGGGAGCTTGAGTCCTGCCTCGCCAGCTTGAGACCTGCCTCGCCAGCTTGTGACCTGCCTCGCCGACGGGCTTCCAATCGGCCCGGCGACTGCGCTACCCTCTCCGGCATGGCCACCTCCAAGAAGCAGTCGAAGAAGGGCGGCGCCGGGGACCGCGTCACCGAGCTGGCGGCGCTCCTGCGCACCTACAAGGACGCCTACTACAACGGCCAGCCCCTCGTCTCGGACGCCGCGTACGACGCGCTCGAGGACGAGCTGCGCGGGCTCGCCCCCGACCACGAGCTCCTGCAGAGCATCGGGGCGCCGCCGCGCGCGGCGAGCGAGGTCGTCACCCAGTGGGAGAAGGCGCGGCACGCCATCCCCATGGGCTCGCTGAACAAGGCGGTGAGCGAGGCGGAGTTCCGGCAGTGGATCGCGCTCTGCGAGAAGCTGGGCGCGGAGAGCAAGCTGCCGCCGATCTCGAAGGACCTCCTCGTCACCGAGAAGCTCGACGGGCTGTCGCTCGCCGTGAACTACGAGCGCGGCAAGCTCGTGGAGGCGATCACGCGCGGCGACGGCCAGATCGGCGAGCGCATCACGCCCAACGCGAGGCGGATGCAGGGCGTGCCGGCGAAGCTCCCCGAGCCGCTCACCGTCTCGATCCGCGGCGAGATCATCCTCAAGCTCTCCGACCTGAAGCGCGGCTTCCCCGGCTCCGACAGCCCGCCGCGCAACAAGGCCGCCGGCACCTCCAAGCGCTTCGACGGTCAGGGGTGCGAGTACCTGACGGTGATGTTCTACGACATCGAGGGCGACCGCGAGCACGAGACCGAGCAGCAGAAGTACCAGCGCCTCGTCGACCTCGGGCTGATCGTGCCGACCTTCAAGGTCACTGACGTGGACGGCGTGCTGGCGATCCACAAGGAGTACGCGACGCGCAGACGCGCGCAGCTGGACTACGAGATCGACGGCCTCGTGGTCCGCGCGAACGACATGCGCTCGCAGCACCTGCTCGGCGAGCTCGCCGACCGCCCGCGCGGCGCGGTGGCCTACAAGTTCGCCTCGATGGCCAAGATCAGCACCGTGCTGGCCATCGAGTGGGACACCGGCCCCACCGGCCGCGTGACGCCCATCGCCACCGTCGCGCCGGTCGAGCTCGGCGGCGCCGTGGTGCAGTCCGTGGTGCTGCACAACGCCTCCAACTGCGAGCGGCTGGGCATCGGCGTCGGCGACGAGGTGCTCGTCTCGCGGCGCAACGACGTCATCCCGCACCTCGAGGAGGTCGTGGTCAAGCACGGCGAGACCGTCGTCGCGCCCACCACCTGCGCGGTGTGCGAGCACGAGCTCGTGCGCCGCGGCGAGTACCTGGTGTGCACCAACCTCGACTGCCGCGCGCTCGTCGAGGGGCGGATCCAGCGCTGGGTCGGCGTGCAGGACATCCACGAGTGGGGCGAGAAGCTGATCGCGCAGCTGGTGGAGGCGAAGCTCGTGCGCGAGCCGGCGGACCTCTACAAGCTCGAGGTGGAGCAGATCGCCAGGCTCGAGCGGCGCGGCCCGGTGATCGCCAGGAAGGTGCTCGACAACCTGCGCGCCAAGCTGCCGCTGTCGTTGCCCGTGTTCCTCGCCTCGCTGGGCATCGACGAGTTCGCGCTGGAGACGGCGAAGCTGATCGTCGGCGCCGGCTACGACACGCTGGACAAGGTGCTCGCGGTCTCCGCCGAGGAGCTGGCCGGGCTCAAGGGCATGGGGCCGATGCGCGCCAGGGCCGTCGCCGCGGGCCTCGCCTCGCGCAGGGAGGAGATCGTGCGGCTGCTCGCCGTGGGCGTGGTCCCCGTCGCGCCGCACGCCGGCGGTGGCCTGGCGGGCAGGACCTTCTGCTTCACCGGCGCGCTCTCCCGGCCGCGCAAGGAGTACGAGGGGATGGTCGAGGAGCACGGCGGGCAGGTGCTCGCCACCGTCACCAAGGAGCTCAACTACCTGGTGATGGCGGACGCCAACTCCGGCTCCAGCAAGGCCGAGAAGGCGCGCAAGTACGGCACCGAGTGCATCGACGAGGCGGCGTTCCTCGCCCTCGTCGCGGCCGCGGCCGCGGAGGGAGGCGGCGCGCCCGCGGGAGCCGACGGGGACGAGGCCCCGCCCGCGCGGGCCAAGGGCTCGAAGCAGCCTGCCCCGGTGGCGGCCGGCGCGGCGGTCGCGCGCTCCTCGGCGCTCGCCGGCAAGAGCGTCTGCTTCACCGGCGCGCAGCCGCGCAAGCGCAGCGAGCTCGAGGCGCTGGTGCAGCAGAACGGCGGCGCGGTGCTCGACCGCGTGACGAAGGGGCTCACCTACCTCGTCATGGCCGACCCCGACTCCGGCTCGACCAAGGCGCGCAAGGCGCGGGAGTACGGCACCGAGTGCATCGACCTGGCGACGCTGGAGGGCCTCATCCAGGACGCCGGCGGGACCCTCTCGTAGTCACCCGTTGATCTTGACCGGGGAGCGTCGCGCGTCGCGGGTTTCTGCGTACCCGAGCGTCCTGGCTTCTCACCCAACGAGCGATAGTGGCCTCGACGGCGCCTGGTCCTTAAGGCGGCGCTATGGGGCCTCGCGGACGCTTGCGCCCGGACGCGCTCCGATGGTACCCGGTGGGGCGCACCGGTCCCGAGCCTCGGGGGAGGAACGCTTGCCCGACCACCACCGCCCGCTCCGCGTCCTCGCCTCCGCGCTCGGCTCTCGCGGCGACGTGATGCCCGTCCTCGCCGTGGCGGCGCGGCTGCGCGCCCTCGGCCACCAGCTCGAGCTCGTGGTCCCGCCCGCGTTCGCCGAGGCCGCGCGTCGGCTCGGGTTCACGCCGCGGCTCTACGCGATGGACATCGCCGAGCTCTCGCGCAAGATGCAGCGGAGCGTGCGCGGCATGGCCCAGGTCTTCCGCTGGTTCCTCGAGAGCCTGGCGCAGAGCGGCGATCTCCTCCTCGAGGCGGGCAGCCGGCCCGACCTCCTCCTCACCAGCTCGGCCGAGCTCCACGCCCCGACGGTGGCCGAGGCGCTCGGCGTCCCGCACTACCGCCTGGCCTACGCGCCGATCCTCCCCGGCGACCAGACCCCGCCGGTGCTCCCGCTCCCGCCCCTGCCGCCGCTCCTCGCGCGCGCGGCGTGGCTGGCGATGAACGAGGGGGTCTTCGCCGTCCTCGGGCGCCACCTGAACCGCTACCGCCGCCGCCTGGGCCTGCGCCCGGTGCGCCACCTGGGCGAGCACCTCAACCGCCGCTGCTGCACGCTGCTGGCCATCAGCCCGCGGCTCTCGCCGGCCGAGCCGAGCTGGGACTGGAGCTTCCGCCACACCGGCTACGCCTTCCCCGACGACGACGGCGAGGCGCTCCCCGCCGAGCTCGTGCGCTTCCTCGAGGACGGCCCGCCGCCGCTCTACCTCGGCTTCGGCAGTATGAACCTCCGCGAGCCGGCGCGCTTCGCGCGCGTCCTCGGTCAGGCGGTGCGTCGCGCTGGCGTGCGCCTCGTCCTCGGGCGCGGCTGGGGCCAGCTCGAGCTGCCGCCCTCGAGCCGCGTGATCACCGTCGGAGAGGTCGCGCACCGCCGGCTCTTCCCTCGGCTCGCCGGGGTCTGTCACCACGGCGGGGCAGGGACCACCCACGCCGCGGCGCACGCGGGCGTGCCGCAGCTCGTGCTCCCCTACGCCCTCGATCAGTACTACTGGGCGCGGCGCGTCCACGCGCTGGGCCTCGGCCCGCGGCCACGGCCGCCCCACCGCCTCGACGCGGACGAGCTGGCGCAGGCGCTCTGGGAGCTCGCCACCTTCGAGGCGCCGCGAGCGCGGGCCGCCGCGCTCGGCGAGCAGCTCCGCGCCGAGCGCGGGGCAGAGGCCGCGGCCGCGTTCATCTCACGAGCAGGAGAGAGACCTTGCTGAGAGAGCTGGTGCGAAGGGGGCTCACCGCGCTGCGCGGCGACGCCGACCAGGGCTTCGGCGAGCGCGCCTACTTCCAGAGGATCCTCCGCCGCCGCGAGCTGGAGAGCGTCTTCCTCTTCGTCACCTCGCGCTGCAACTCGCGCTGCCGCACCTGCTTCTACGCGAGCGAGCTCAACCGCGACGACGACCTCACCGCCGCGGAGCTCCTCCGCCTGAGCGAGACCGCGCCCCGCTTCGACAAGCTCTGGATCTCCGGCGGCGAGCCCTTCCTGCGGCCCGAGCTGGTGGAGATCATCGAGGCCTTCCACCGCCGCAGCGGCGTGGGGACGGTGAACCTGCCGACCAACGGGCTCCTGCCCGAGCGGATCGAGCGCGAGACCGCGCGCCTCCTCGAGCGCTGCCCCGACCTGCACGTCCACCTGAACGTCTCCGTCGACGGCTTCGCGCGGACGAACGACAGCGTGCGCGGCGTGCCAGGCGGCTTCGCCCGCACGATGGAGACGATGGAGCGCGTCGCCGCGAGCTGCGGCGGCCACCCGCGGCTGCACCTCAACGCCGCCACCGTGCTGACGCCGGAGAGCCAGGGCGAGCTGATCGACCTCAGCCGCTACCTGCTGAAGCGCTTCCCCGCGCTCGGCTTCCACCTCTCGGAGCCCGCGCGCGGCACGGTGCCCGACCCGAGCGTGCAGACCCTGACCCGCGCCGACGTGGAGCGGATGCACGAGAGCTTCCGGCCCGTCCTCGACACCATCTGTCGGCGCATGTTCGGCCACCTGCCGCGGCCGCAGCGCCTCCTCGCCGAGCTCGGCTTCACGGGCATCATCGGCTTCATGTTCAGGATCAGCGAGGAGTGCCATGCCGGGCCGCACCCCTGGGGCATGCGCTGCCCGGCCGGCGAGACGACCATCGTCATCGACGCCGACGGCTCCTACCGCGCCTGCGAGCTGCGCGGGCGGATCGGCCACCTGCGCGACCACGACCTCGACCTCGCCGCCGCCTTCCGCTCGCCGGCCATGCGCGCCGAGGTGCAGGCCATCGGCGGCGGGGCGCGGGCGAACTGCTGGTGCACGCACGGCTGCTGGATCTCCTCGGCGCTCAAGTTCGCGCCGCTCACGCTGCTGACGCGCGTGCCGCGCGCCTACCTCGAGCACCGGCGCCGGAGCCCGGGGCCGCTCGCGCTGGAGGGCGTGGACCTCGCCGCCCTCGAGGCGCGCTACTCTCGAGCGGCTGACCCGGCCTGACGGCGGCCGCCAGCCCGTCCTCCTCGTCTGCGCGTCTGCGGTCCGCGCCTCGCGGTGACGCTGTCACAGCTGTCACAGGCTTGCTCGCGCCAACGAAACGGGCGACGCTTCGCGCCCGAGGAGCACGATGGCGATGAATGGCTCAGCACCGTGCACCATCTTCGTCGAAGGGCAGTGGGTCGCCGCGACGCTCGAGGTCGTGGCCTGTTCGCCTGCCATGTCGTTCGTCTTCGTCAGCGCTTGCCGGGCAGACACGGGCGAGTGCCTGGAGCTCGAGCTGGGCAGGCAGGAGCTGGACGCAGGGCCGCTGCTGGTCAGCGTGGAAGGCTCCAGGGTGCGACTCGACGAGGCTTGTTGCGCCTGGCTGCGGAGCGAGGGCGAGCGGCGGCTCGCGGCCTACGAGCCGTCCGCGACGCTGCTGCGCCTCCGCGCGCAGCTGGCCGACGCCCCGACGAGGGCGGAGGCCGTACGCCAGCTGGCAGCGGCGGTCCTCGGCGTGCAACCGGGCGGGCGCGAGCTGGCCGCCGAGCTGGCCGATGAGGTCTGGGCGCTGCTGCCGCACCTGGATGCGGAGACCAGACAGCTCGCGCTCTCGTGCCTGTGGAAGAGCCTGCCCGACCGCGAAGAGCTCGCCGCCGCGCACCCGCGCTGGGAGGCCCTGGTCACGGCCGACCAGGAGATCAGCCTGGTCTCGGAGGACGAGCTCATGGCGTCGGTGCTGTGTGCGTTCCCGGACCCATTCGAGCTGCCGGGCGGCCGGTCGATGCAGTGGTCCTTCCAGTACCTGGACCACAGCGTCGTTCACCGGGCGACGGTCCGCGAGCTCTCGTCGCAGCAGGTGCTCGAGGATCGCGAACGGATGGTGCCGCTGGGGTTCCCCGTTCGCCTCTCGACGGGCAAGTTTCGCCGCTGGCGGAGGTTTGTGCGGCAGCACGCTCCCCGCTTCGAGGAGGCGCTGGAGTTGCTTCGCGCGAGGAGCATCCAGAGCGAGGCGGATCTCGAGCGCGGCCTGGCGGACGAAGCCTGGCGTCAGCGGCGCGTGGCCGCGTCGGAGCTGGCCCAGCTCATCGAAGACCACGGGTACCCGAGCGGCCAGGAGGGCGCGGCCATCGCCGCGATGGTGAGGGCGCTCGAGGATCAGGAGGACCATCGAGCCGCGCTGCAGGAGCTGCCCGCACGCCTCGCGGACCTCAGCCCCTGGACGCTCGAACGGTGGGCGGTGGAGCTCTGCCAGGCGCTGGCGGCTCTCTCCAGCACCTGGGAGGGACGCTGGGAGCGGGCCTATGTGCTCCGCGCAGCCGCGGTGTTGCATCAGCAGGCGCCCGACGTGGTCGGGCGGCACCTGCCCGACGCGGTGGCCGCGCTTCGCCGGGAGCACCCGCCAGGCGACTACACCGAGGAGCACTGGGACGGGCAGCTGGAGCTCATCTGTGCGCCCTGTCAGGTGGACCTCGAGGTCTTGCTGGTCGCCCCGGTCGAGTGGGTGCAGGCCCACGCCGAGGAGCTCTTCGACGGCCTGTGGACCGAGTGGAGCGCCCAGGGGTGGAGCGACTTCGCTCTGGGGTTGGCGGAGGTGCTCCGGAGACTCCCGGACGCGGAGAGGGTGCTGCGCGATCACGTCGCCACGCTGGACGCCGATCTCCAGGGTGTCCGGCTGCGCTTGCTCGACGGCTCACAGGGGCTGTTTGGTCCGTAGCGGGAGCTGGTCGCGTCCTTCGGTGCGTCCTTCGGTGACCTCGGCTCAGGGCAGGGTGAAGCGGCTCAGGAACTCCCAGGTGACGTCGGTGGCGACGAGGTCGGACGAGTTCGTGCCCATGACGCACATGAACTCGCCGAACCAGCAGTGGCCCGCGTCCTGGATGGTGCACTGGGTCACCTCGACGCCGCCCGCGCAGCTCTTGGCGGTGAGGCAGCGCGCGTTGCCCTTGCTCAGCGTCTCCACGGGCTCGCCGGTGCAGCCGTCGCGCTGGCGCCAGCCGGTGAAGGTCTCCTCGACGCTGATGAAGGCCCCTGCTGTGATCAGGGGGAAGGACATGCCGCCGTTGTAGGGCACGATGAGGTCGGCGGTGCCGTTGATCATCAGCACCGGCATGGGGCGCGCCGGCGTGCAGGTGGGCATGCCCATCACCGCCGAGACGGGCGCCACCGCGGCGAAGAGGTCAGAGGCCTCGCAGGCGAGGCGGTGTGAGAGGAAGCCGCCGTTGGAGAAGCCGGTGGCGTAGACGCGGCGCGGGTCGACGCAGGCGAGCGTCGAGACCTCGGCGACCAGCGCCCGCATGAAGCCCACGTCGTCGACGAGCGGCTGGCCGGAGGCGCCGTTCGAGGGGCCACAGCAGGCACCCGCGTTCCAGGAGGCGCCGAGGCCGTTCGGGTAGACGGCGATGAACCCCGCGCTGTCCGCCTTCTCGTTGCCGCGGCCGAAGGTCTGCAGGTAGCCCTTGGCGCTCCGCAGCGGGTGGAGGTAGAGGACCAGCGGCAGGCGCTGGCCCGTCGCTCCGGGCGGCAGGTGGAGGTCGTAGCTGCGCTTCACGCCGCCGACGGTGAGCGTGCGGTCGCCGTAGCTCCCCGGCGCCAGCGCGGTGGCGGGGCAGGGGGCCGGCGTCGCGTCGACTCCGGCTCCGGCTCCGGAGGTGCCGGCCTCCAGCGCGGGCTGGAGCGAGCTCCCGCTCCCGCCGTCGCTGCCCACCGTCGTCGAGATCGAGGCCGTGTCGAGCCGGGCATCCGGCGCGGCGAGCTCGGGGGCGCAGCCGGCAGCGGCGAGGACGAGCGCGAGGAGGCAGCGAGCGCAGCGCACGTCTCCTCGGTCTGCAACTCGCAGACCAGCGCAGCGCGAGCGCAAGTGAGCGAAGCGCCGACTCGTCTCCTCGAGGAAGCGCGTGGCCCCCCGGGGCTCGACCCCCGATCCTGGGAGGCCGGTCTCCAGCCTCGCCGGCTCAGGGACAGGAGCGCGGGCCGGAGCTCTGCTGCGTCTGCCTCGCTGGCACCGGGGTGCCTCGATGTTGGGCGGCGAAGCGGCGGGCGCGAGCGCGCCTCTGGCTCGTGCTGCGCCGCCGGCGGTGAGGTCGGCGATCTGCTGGTCGGACCCTCGCACGCCGGACTATAAT
>JAKLHH010001069.1 GCA_022710245.1 Myxococcota bacterium | reverse complement strand
GGCGTCGACGGGGACCGGGTCGAGATCGAAGGCGACGAAGGTCTCGTCGTCGCTCCCCACGCCCTCCGAGCCGATGCGCAGGACCAGGTCGCCGCCGTGGTTCGTCCCCGCGTCCCAGCCGCTGGTGTAGGCATCGGCGAGGTCAGCGAGGGTCGCCGTCAGCGGATCGCTCAGGCACCGCCCGGTGCTGTCACAGGTGCCCTGCTTGCATGGGCAGCGATCACAGCGCGGGACCAGCTTGCCGCCCACACAGGCGAGGGGGAAGACGCTGGCGCACGCGCCCTCCGCGAGGCCGTCGGGGCACGCGCGGCTCACCTCTGCCGCACCGTCACCAGGGCGCCCCGCCTCCGCTCGGGGGCCATCGCCGGCGCGCGCATCCTGGTGCTCGAAGGAGACGAGCCAGTGGCAGCCGGCCAGCGAGACCAGAGCGAGGAGGAGAAGAGCCCGTCGCACCCGGTCATCGTATCGGGTTTCCTGCGCGGAAGACACCCGTCCCGGCCGTGCACGATCGGCACAACGCTGGACCAATTCTGCCAATGTGGCAATATTCCGTCCGTCAATGCCGCCATGGCACTCGCGATAACGAGCGCTTGGCAGGGTGGCACTGCTCTTGAAGACAGCCGGGACAGACCTGCAGGCACCGGAGCCGACAAACATGAATGACGTGACCGTGCTGGTGGTGGACGACGAGCAGGGCATCCTCGAGTCGCTCTCGCGGATCTTCACCCGGGAGGGCTTCCAGGTCCTCACCGCACCGGAGGCCAAGCAGGGGCTGGAGCTCCTGCGCCGCCACCCGGTGAAGGTGCTGCTCACCGACCTGGTGATGCCGAACATGAGCGGCGCCGATCTGTTGAAGGCGGCCAAGGCGATCTCGCCGGAGACCGAGGTGGTGATGATGACCGCCTATGGCACCGTCGAGAACGCCGTCGAGGCGATGAAGCAGGGCGCCTACGACTTCGTCACCAAGCCGCTCAAGCGCGCGCAGATCGTCGGGGTCGTCAAGCGCGCCCTGGAGAAGCAGTCGCTGGTCGTCGAGAACCGCACGCTGCGCGCACAGCTCGAGGCGACCAAGCGGCGCCCCATCATCGGCAACAGCTTGCAGTGGCGGCGGACGATGGAGGTGGTGATGCAGGCGGCGCCCTCCTCGGCCACCGTGCTGGTGCAGGGCGAGAGCGGCACCGGCAAGGAGCTCCTCGCGCGCGCCATCCACGATCGCTCGCAGCGCTCGGGGGGGCCGTTCGTGCCCGTCAACTGCGCCGCCATCCCCGAGTCGATCCTCGAGGCCGAGCTCTTCGGCTACGAGCGAGGCGCCTTCACCGGGGCGGTCTCGAACCGCGACGGGCGCTTCAGCCTCGCCGACAAGGGCACGCTCTTCCTCGACGAGGTGGGCGAGATCAGCCCGCAGGTGCAGGTGAAGCTGCTGCGCGTCCTGCAGGAGGGCGAGTTCGAGCGGCTGGGCGGGCGCACCGTGCAGGTGGACCTGCGGCTCGTGGCGGCGACGAACAAGGACCTCGCCACCGAGGTGCGCGAGGGGCGCTTCCGCGAGGACCTCTACTACCGGCTGAACGTGATCACCGTGTACGTGCCCCCGCTGCGCGAGCGCCACGAGGACATCCCGCTCCTCGCCGACCACTTCCTGCGCCGCTACACCGAGAAGAACGCGAAGCCGATCAGCGGCTTCACCCCGGCGGCGATGGAGCGGCTGGGCGCCTACCACTGGCCGGGCAACGTGCGCGAGCTGGAGAACGTGGTCGAGCGCGCGGTGGTGCTGACCAAGAACCAGAGCATCGAGGAGGAGGACCTGCCGCGCGACCTCTTCGCGGCGCAGAACGGGGACGGCCGCTCGATCAGCATCGCCATCGGCACGCCGCTCGACGAGGTGGAGCGGCGGCTGATCTTCGAGACGCTGAAGCGGACCAAGGGAGACAAGCGGCTCGCCGCGCAGCTCCTCGGCATCGCGACCCGGACCATCTACCGCCGGCTGGAGAGCTCGCGCGAGGAGAGCGAGCAGCGCGAGGTCGGGGCCGCCACGGTCGCCAGCGAGGCAAACGAGGCCGCGGAGGCGGCGGAGCCGGCCGGGGCGAGCGCTCCCGCCGATCGGCTCCCGCAACCCTGAACCGCTCCGGTTTCTCCGCCCGCCACCACGGTCCACCTACCCTCCCCCGCAGCGCCGCTGCCAATTTGTCATCCCCCGGACCCAGGCTCCGGCAGGATTGCCATTTTGACCGGACCGGCCCCGACATGGCCCAGAAAGGTCTTGCCCAACAGGTGGTTCCATCGTACGAGGGGGTGGCATTCGCCTTGCTCATGTCCCGTTCGGGCGAGCAGGTCCGAAGCTCGGGCCAGGCCAGCCACGGTGAGCCAACCCAGCCCGGAAGAAGACCGATGAGGACACGATTCTCGAAAGCGTTCTGGGCCCTTAACCTCGCGACGGTGGGTCTCTGCGCCTACTTTGCCGCCCGCGCCGTGGGGGGGTACGTGACGGGCTCCGTACGGTACCCGGCGCCCGGTGCCGTGCCAGAGCGGCAGGCAGCTGCCGAGGCCGCCGCGACCACCGAGCCGCGGCCCGAGATCAAGCCGATCGTGAGCCGCAACGTCTTCTGCTCGGGCTGCGCACCGGCCCCGCTCGAGGACCGGAACCCGGGCGCCGCCCCCTCGAACGAGCCGGTGCGGACCAGCCTGCCGCTCCGGCTGATCGCCACGCTGGTCAGCTCCGAGGACCCCGCCTGGTCCTTCGCCGCCGTGCTGGACAGCGGCAGCGGCCGCACGCGGCTCCTCGCGGTCGGCGGCCGCCTCGCCGACGACGCGCGGCTGACGGCCATCGAGGATCGCCGCGTGCTCCTCGAGAACGCTGGCCGGCGCGAGCTCCTCGAGCTCGACGCCGCGGCGGGCGCCGGCCCGCAGCTCGCCTCGCTGGGCCACGCGGTCCCGGCCCCGACCGCCGAGGTGACGGGCGTCCGCGCGCTCGGCGAGAACCGCTACGAGCTCCAGCGCGCCGAGCTCAACCGCCTCCTCAGCAACCCGGCGGCGCTCGGCTCGATGGCGCGCATCGTCCCCACCATGAAGGACGGCAAGCCGAACGGGCTGGCGCTGGATCGGCTGCGGCCGGGGAGCGTGCTCACCGCGATCGGCCTGCAGAGCGGCGACGTGCTGCAGGCGGTGAACGGGCGCTCGATCCGCTCGCCCGAGGACGCCATCGCCGTCTACACGGGGCTCCGCAGCCTCGGCCACGTGACCATCAGCCTCGCCCGCCGCTCGCGGCCGGTGACGCTCGACTACACCATTCGCTGACAGGGTGACCTCGATGAACCTCCGCAGAACAGCGCTCTTCACGGCGGCCCTCCTGCTGGCCGCCCTCCTCGTCGCTGACACCGGGCGAGCCCAGGAGTAGGGCGGGCC
>JAKLHH010001068.1 GCA_022710245.1 Myxococcota bacterium | reverse complement strand
CTGCGCCGTGTCGCTGCCCTGCGGCATCATCGCCCGCGTGACGCGCCAGGCCTGGTTGTAGAACCCGACCACGCGGCTGGAGAGCTGCTTGCCTGGCACCACCTTGAAGACGTCGCCCCTGCGCTCGAGGAGGCCGCGCAGGCTCCCCTCGAAGTGAGTCCAGACCCCGCCCTTGCTGGAGAGGAAGGAGGCGGCGTCCTGCACCGAGGCGTCGTCGTCGCTGCGCAGTTGCGCGTGCCCCCGAGGCCCTTGATCGCCTTGCGGTCGCCGGTCGTGAAGGGGAACTTCAGCCCCGAGTGCAGCAGCGCGGTGCTCTTGCCCACCGCCGGCGGGCCGATGATCATGTACCAGGGCATGGCGTAGATGCCGCCCCGGCCGACCTTGGACTTCTTCACCGCGGCGACGGCCTGGTTGAAGGCCTCGCGGAGCGCCTCGATCTCCTCGCGCCGATCCGGGCGGGCGGCCTCCTCGTGGGCGCGGCCCTGCTCCTTGATCGCGCCCTCCAGGCCCCGCGCCGCCTTGCGGTCGCGCAGGCGCATGGCGACGATGAGGATCACCGGCGGCAGCAGCAGCGCGAGGATGATCACCACGCGCGGCAGGACGCTGGTGATGCCGACCAGCGGCGCGCCGAACCAGATGCCGACGGTGATCGCCAGCGCCACCAGCTCGAAGATGAGGAGCCGCCACATCACCAGCAGTGCTCATGCAAGCGACGGTCCGGCTGGCGACGCTGACGAAGGTCGCGGCTACGCGGAGCGCGTGCGTGGGAGCGGGCGAGGGGTTGCTCGCGCCTGGCGGGACCTTGCCAGCCTCGCCGGCATCGCGCACGCTCACTTCGGGACGACGAAGATGATGGCCGGCAGGCGGACCGGCCCCGCGCTGGGGCTCATGTTCGCGCCGGGGTAGAAGCTCGTCTCCACCGCCAGGCGCGGGTCGACGAAGAAGCGCCCTTTGGGGTACATCCTCAACAGGTCGTCGACGGTGGCGAACTCCCTCACCAGATCCAGCTCTGCGTGCATGGCTCGCCCGGTCGCCTCGAAGTAACGCATATTGAAGAAGTAGAGCACCGGGGAGTCGCCGGAGACGTTGCCCATCGGGAAGCCGCGCGCGGGGAGCTCGGCGAAGTAGTGGCTCTCGTGGGGAACCAGCCGCAGCTCGGCAGGCAGCGAGGCCGTCGAGTCGCGGAAGAGCACGTCGGTGCGCTTGAGGAAGGTGATCACGCGGCCCTTGTCACCGAACACAGGGACCGCAGGGACAGCATCATCGATGACAGCTGCAGGTGTCGGTCGCGCGCCCTTCAAGGATCGCTTGAGGAAGATCGCGTTCATCACCTCGACCCCGGCGAGCACGACCGCCTTGGCGAAGAGCCGGGCGGCGAGGTCGAGGTCCTGCTTGGGGTCCAGCACGACGACGATGAACTTGTAGAGGACCGCGCCGAGCTCGAACGCCGTCCAGCCGAAGGTCAGCACGGCGAGGACAGCGGCGAGGATGTCGGCGACGAAGCCGGCGCCGAAGAAGTGCAGGAGCCCCCACGCCGCCAGCGTCCCGGCGATGGTGGCGATCGCGGTGGGTGTGAAGAGCTATGAGACAGCCGCCGCGGTCTCGGCAGGGAGGTAGGTGAGGGATCTTGCGATCGCCTGGCTCAGCCGACTCTCGATCGCAGCCTGGGAGTGCTGGTTCGCGGCAGCGGCGGCTCGTGGTGCTGCCGTGGAGGAGCCCATCAGGTTGGGATCGCCGGCCTGCGACCAGACGTCATTCATGAGCTCTGGATCTGACATGCCCGGCGCTGATGCAACCACCAGGCCAGCACGAGGCCCCCTGCGTTCGTCAGTTGTCGGTGGTCGCTGGCAAGCGCTTGCCACGGGTTACCGAGAACCCTGGCCACGGCCGCCGCTCACCCCCGAGGTTCGAGAGCAGGCTGATCTCTCAGGGGGCGGTCGGTCTACTCCTCGCTGATCCCGAGCTGCTTGATCTTGTGCGCGAGGGTACGCAGGGGCACGCGCAGCGCGGTCGCGGCGGCGGCCCGGCTGCCGTTCGCGCGACGCAGCGCCGCGACGATGAGGCCTCGCTCGAAGCGCAGCACGGCCGTCTTCAGGTCCTCGCCCTCGCTCTCGGTCCCCCCCGAGGGCGAGCTCGACCCCGAAGGACAGCCGCGGACCCGCTCGGGCAGGTCGTCGGCCTCGATCTGGGATCCCTTCGCGATCACCGCCGCGCGCTCGACGGCGTTTCGCAGCTCACGGATGTTGCCCGGCCACGAGTAGCTGTGCAGCGCCCGCATCGCCGCCACGTCGAAGCCCTCGGCGCGCGCCCCGAGCGTCGTCCGCGCCTGCTGCAGGAAGAGCTCGGCGAGCGCCGCGATCTCCTCGGGCCGCTCGCGGAGCGGCGGGAGCTGCAAGCAGACCACGTTGAGGCGGTAGAAGAGGTCCCAGCGGAACTTCCCCTCCTGGCACATCCCCTCCAGGTCGCGGTGCGTCGCCGCGACGACGCGGACGTCGACCTCGAGCTCCTTGCTGGAGCCGACGCGGTTCAACCGCCGGGTCTCGAGCACGCGGAGCAGCGCGGCCTGGGCCGCCGCGGGCAGCTCGCCGATCTCATCGAGGAAGACGGTGCCGCCTTCAGCCTCCTCGAAGACCCCGCGCCGCTGCTGGTCGGCGCCGGTGAAGGCGCCGCGCTCGTGACCGAAGAGCGTGCTCTCGAGCAGGGTCGCGGGGATGGACGCGCAGTTGACCGCGACCAGGCGGTGCTTGCGCCGCTCGTCCACCTGGTGGACGGCGTTCGCGAGCACCTCCTTGCCGGTGCCGGTCTCGCCGAGGAGCAGCACCGGCAAGGGCTTGCCGGCGAGGCGCTCGATGGTGTCGAAGAGCTCGGCCGTGCGCGCGCTGCGGAGCACGGGGCTCCGCGGCGCCTGGGGCTGCTGCGAGAGCTGCGCGACCTGCAGCGGCTGCGTCGAGCTCGCCCGTCGGAGCGCGGTCAGCGCGGCGCGGAGCAGCTCGTCGGCGCTCGCGGCGTGATCGGGGCAGAGCGCGATCCCGCAGAGGAGCGGCCCGCTGCCGGGCAGCGCCGAGGAGAGGGCCTCGGCCAGGTGCAGCGCCTGCGCCTGCCCGGCCTCGGGCAGCGCGAGCTCGAGGGTCTCGTCGCTGAAGAGCCCGGCGTGGTCGACCCGGCGGAGCTGGGAGCGCAGCGCGGCGGCGAGCGCCGGGAGCGGCGCGTCCGGACGGCGGCGCAGCACCAGCAGCGCGGCCGAGCGGCCGAAGAACAGCGCGCGGGAGACCTACTGCTCGAGCGCGACCTGGAACTGCTCATGCGCGTCCAGTCCGTGCTCGAGCCCGGGGTGCACCACGTGAATCGAGGCGAGGAGAGGGCCGAGCGAGACGACGTCGCCCACCCGGAGTTGCTGGCG
>JAKLHH010001067.1 GCA_022710245.1 Myxococcota bacterium | reverse complement strand
GGCTCGCCGCGCCCTGCCGGCGGCTGGCCGAGGATCTCGACCGGCTCCCGCGCGGCGCGCTCAGCGAGGTGCGGTTCGAAGGGTGCCGTGGCGTGCCGTCCGACGGTCGCGAGGCGCTCTCCGGCGTCTTTGCCCGTCGAGGCCTCGAGGTCGAGCTGCCGCGGTGACGCCGCGGTGACCTTCTCGCGCGAGAGCGCTATGCTGCCTCATGCACGTAATGATGGCCCCTCGGCGCATGAGACGTCTCGCGGCGAAAACGACACTGGTCATGGCGGCGCTGGTGCTCCTCTGCCGCCCCGCGCTGGCCGACTACTCGCCCTACGAGGAGGTGTTCCTCCTCGGCCAGCTGCGAGCCGTGATGGCGCGCGCGCCGTCGACCGTGCAGATGAAGCGGGAGCACGTGGTGCTGGTGCCCTTCTATGACCGGCGCGTCTCGCAGTACCCGGTGGTGCTGGTCAACGCGCGCTTCGACTTCTTCAACCCCGGCGCTGCGCTGGAGGTGCCGGTCGGGTTCCCGGAGGCGGCGGCGAAGCAGCACCGCTGCGGCGAGGAGTCAGGGCCTGGCTGGCCGAAGCGGAAGAACTGCTCGCGCGCCTGGCGCACCTGGCCGCAGCACTCGCTCGACCGGCCCTCGATCGCCGTCTTCACCTCGCGGGTCAAGGACCAGCCGGTGGCGGTCAAGGCGCTGCCCGGAGTCGGTGACTACCGGAGGTGGTTTGTCTTCGGGCTGCGGGTGGGGGCGAAGGAGACGCTGCGCGTGCAGGCGCTCTACGTCGCCTACCCGACCCGCTACCTGGGCTACAAGGACAGCCACTACCTGGTGGACTACATCCTGCACACGGGCGCGGCCTGGGCCGGCCCCATCGGCGAGGGGAAGGTGGAGCTCCGCGCCGGCTCCCAGCAGCAGGAGCACGCCTTCACCGCGCTCGAGCCGACGCGCAAGCACGACCTCTCCTTCGAGCTGGGCGGCTTCGTCGAGCCGGAGCCCTGCGAGGCCCTCAACCAGTGCGCCGGCCAGGGCGGCAACTTCACCGTCGAGCAGACGGTGCACGCGAGCTCCTCACGCCGAGCCGCGGGGGAGCTGGCCAGCTACCCGGCGCTGGTGCTGGACCGCGATCCCACCACGGCCTGGATCGACGCCGAGCCGAAGGGGGGCGCGGGCGCCTGGCTCCACCTGCCGCTGAAGCGCTGGGTGCAGAAGAGCGGCTGGCGCCAGCAGGGGGCGGGGCAGCTGCGGGCGCTCGCCGTGCAGGCCGGGGCCGTCAGCGAGGGCGTGGCGCGGGCGCGCTCGCTGCGCGTCGAGTGCCGCCTGCAGCGCGCGCTGGTCAAGGACGACGAGGGCAAGGGCCTCGAGGAGTGGCAGCGCAGCTGGCAGCGGCTGGGCGTCTTCGAGCTGCCGGACAGCGCGGAGCGCCGCGAGCTCTCCCTGCCCAGGGTGCCAGCGACCTGCTCGGCGCTGCGGCTCACCGTGCTCAAGCTCCACGGCCGGCCCGGGGACCACGTGACGATCGCCGAGGTCGACCCGCTCTATCGGTGAGGCTCAGCCGGCGAAGGCGGATCCACCCTCGAGGACGTAGCTCGGCGACGGCGCATCCAGGTATCGTACCAATCCCTGGCGGCGCGGAGCTCATCCTGCGCGACGGCTGCAAGGTGGAGCGGCCTCATGTCCCGCGGATCAGGTCGTCGCGAAGCTCCAGCCAGGAGCGGTCAGGTCGACCGTCGGCCGCGACGTCTCGCAACCGCTCGTCGAGGAAGCGTCGCTCGGCGTCGGTCAGAGGTCGGCTCTCCAGCTCGCGCGAGAGCTCGTCCCAGAGGCGGTACAGGAGATCGAGCTTCTCATCCGTGCTGAGATCACGGAAACCCTCGACTACCGCTTGCTTCGTCACGCCCAGCTCCTGCTCCCATGAATAGTCTGCTCCTGAATCGCGGTCCAGGCCGCAAGGGAAGGAAGGCCGCCGAGGGACATGCTCCATCTCTGCTCAGCCTCGCCACTCTTGCGGAGCAGCAGGCCGCTGTCCGCACCCGAGGTGAGGCATCCCCGCGAGGATCACGATGGCCTCGAGGAGAAGCGAGGGAAGCGAGGGAAGCGAGGGAAGCGAGGGAAGCGAGGGAAGTGAGGGAAGCGAGGGAAGCGAGGGAAGCGAGGGAAGCGAGGGAAGCGAGGGAAGCGCGAGCTCAGATCGAGAGCCCCAGCCGCCGCCGCGCCTCGTAGAGGTGCGGGCCCACCGAGAAGCGCAGCATCTCCGCCTGCACCGCGCGGCTCGCCTTCTCCGCGCCGAGCACCGCGAGCGCCGCCTCCACGTCGCCCGCGAGGAGCAGCCCTGCCCGCTCCGCGCTCCGCTGCGAGGCCACGTACCAGGCCGCCGCCGCCACCGGCTGCCCCGCCGCGTACGCGCGGCATGGCTCCTCGAGGCTCTTGCGCAGGCGCCGCGGGATGGCGCGGTTCACCGCCTTGGAGAGCTCCTCGATCTCGCGACGCTGCGCGAGGTAGCCGCCGAAGCCCTTCTCGAAGAGCTCGACGATCCCGGCGAGCAGGAGCTCCACCGAGCGCGGCGGCAGCACCGAGAGGTAGAGCGAGCGCGTCAGCACCGCGGCGAGCGCGCGGCCCGCCGCGAAGCGGAACTCGGGGGCCGAGGCCCGCGCCGCGAAGGCGTCGTCGACGACGAGCTTGGGCGGCACGCCGGGGAGCGCGACCATCGACGCCGAGAGGTTCTGGCCGATGCAGGTCTCGAAGCGATCGACCCCGAGCACCTGGCCCAGCTGGTTGCAGCGGTGCGCGAGCGAGTCGTCCTCGTTGACGGGCATCAGGCTGCCCGAGGTCGCGCGCTCCACCTCGTTCGGGAAGATCTGCGGCAGGAAGTCACCGATCAGGAACAGCAGCTCGCGCCCCACCGGCGGCTCGTCCGGGTGGGCGAGGAGGTGCCAGAAGTCGCTCACCCCGAGGGGCGAGGCGACGGCCGAGGAGAGCATGGCCTCCATCGGCGCGCTGGCCTGGCTCGCGATCTTCCGCTCCGGGACCTCCTTGCCGGCCACCGCGCAGACCGCCTGCGCGGCGCCCGCGGCGCGCTCCAGGTCGCCGCGCCGATCGTAGACGCGGTAGAGCCCGCGGAAGGCCTCGACCGAGAACGGGTCCTGATCGAGGACGCGCATGTACTCGGCGATCGCCTCGCCGAGGGCGTCGCCCCAGAGGTGGAGCGCGGCGAGCTCCAGGCGCGCCGGGATGGAGGTGGGCTCGGTCTGCAGCGCGCGGCGGATCTCCTCCTCGGCCTCGCTCGGGCGCAGGAGCCGCCCGGCGAGGACGCGCGCCCGCGCCAGCCGCACCGCCACCGCGCCCGGCGCCCCCTCGGGCGGGAGCTGATCCAGCGCGCTGCCGAGGAAGGTGACCAGCCCCTCGAAGTCGCCC
>JAKLHH010001066.1 GCA_022710245.1 Myxococcota bacterium | reverse complement strand
ACGGTGATCTCGGTGCGCTTGGGGTCCACGTCCGTCGGGCCGAGGTGCATGTGCACCGCCCCCTTGCCGGCGCGGACCGGGCTGCTGACGATCGTGGCCGTGTTGTTGCCCGAGGCCAACCAGCCGTTCAGGTTCCCGCTCTCGAAGTCGCCGTTGAGCTGCAGCTGAGCCCACGCCGAGGCCGGGGAAGCGGCCACGCAGACGGCTGCGACGAGCAGACGCCAGCAGAGGAGTCGCGACATACAACGATTGTACAGCATCGGTCGTCGCGAGCGCCGCGCGTTACGCTCCCTCTCCCGGCGGGATCTCGCCGAAGTGCTCGTGCGGCTTCTCGAGCCACTCTCGCAGCGTGCCGAACATCAGCGCCAGATGGGAGCCGTCGATCACGCGGTGGTCCGCCGTCAGGGTGATCGTCATCCGCTGCCGGATCACGATCTGGCCGTCCTCGACGACGGGCCGCGCCTGCACGGCGCCGGTGCAGAAGACGGCGGGGAAGCGCGCGTAGGGGACCAGCGGGGCGAAGCCGACGTCGAGGCCGATCGAGCCGACGTTGGTGATGTTCACTGACCCGTAGGGGTCCCGCGGGACACCGAAGCGGGTCAGGTCGAGGCGGAGGGTGAAGACGAGGAAGGCGAAGAGGCGCAGCACGAGCCCGATCAGCAGGCACGGCACGGCGGCGAGCCCGCGCCGGAGCCGCTCCTGGTTGAGGTCCTCGCGGCTCCGCACCGCCGCCACCTTCTCCGAGATCTCGTCCGCGATCTGGGCGAGGTCCTTCTCGGCGGCGTCCTCGATGATCACGCTCGCGAGCTCGAGCCGCTCGCTGCCGTCCGCGTTCTTCTCGGTCAGCAGCACCGGCATGGAGACGCCGATGCTCCTGCGCCGGTAGATGCGGCCCCGGGCGACGAGCGCGTTGGCCTCGGGCGTGCGGCGCAGCGCCTCCGCTACCGCCCGGGCCGTCAGGTGGGTCACCGTGACGCGGCGCCCGGTGGCCTCGCGGAACCGCTGCAGGTAGTCGAGGGCGCCGTCCATCGTCACCTCGAGCATGGCGTACATCGTCGGGTCGTTGGAGGGGCGCCAGGTGGCCATCATGAGCTTGCGCGCGGCGGTCTGCTCCTGCGGCTCCAGCTCCAGAGGGGACATGGCAACCTCCATCGCCCGGCTCACAGCCGCGGCGCGGACAACCTCACCGACTCGCCGACGCGCGGGAGCCGGAAGGGGCGCGGGTCGTACCCGTCGCCGAAGCACAGCCAGCGATACGAAGGGTCCTCGAGCGGCGCGCGGAACCGGTAGGCGACGCGGCGCGGCCGCCCGTCGGACGTCACCTCCTCGACGGAGGCGGTGTAGTCGAGGGTGGCGACGCGCTGCTCACGGTGGAACGGCGGGCGCGAGCCTCGGAGCAGGCGGTCCGCCGGGCGCGCGAGGAAGCCGCCGTCGGGCAGGACCACCAGGGTCCACGCGTCCGGCCGGGAGATCGTCGCGGCGGTCACGAAGGAGGAGAGCACGTGGCTCGCGCGGGGAGCCGGCGCGCCGCGCACGTGGCGCGCGGCGAGGACGCCCAGGTTGCCGAAGTCCGAGCCGTTGACCCAGAGGACGCTCTGCCCTGCCACCGACGGCTCCGAGGGGATGGCCCGCTCGGCGCGCTCCGAGGCCCTCTGCATCAGGCCCCAGCCCACCAGCCGCGCGAGGAAGGCGAGCGGCGCGAGGCCCGCGTGCAGCACCAGCAGCGCGCCGACCGCGACGCAGGCGCCGCGCCGCGCCCGGCCAGGGCTCGGCGGCGGCGGCGCGGGCTCGCCTGCGCCCCGCGCGCCGGTCTCCGGGCCGGCGGGCCAGGGCGGCGCCGCCTGCTGGAGCCAGCCGAGCCGCGCCGCCTGGCCGGCGAGGAGCGCGAAGGCGCCGAGGCCGGGGAAGAGCAAGGCGCGGTCCATGGGGAAGGCGGCGCAGACCGGCAGCAGGCTGAGGAGCATCCCTCCCGCCCAGAAGCGCGCCCGGGCGTCCTCCCGGAGCTGCCGCCAGAAGACCAGGCCGAGGCCGCCCATCACGACCAGTCCGCCAGCGACCCAGGCGAGCTGCCAGGGCCGGGAGACGAAGTAGAGGAGGTCGGCCGAGACGCGCGCCCACTGCGCGAGCAGCAGGGCCGGCAGCCGCTCGCCGACGGCGGCGAGGTAGCCCGGCAGGTCGACGGCCGGGTCCTGATACCAGCCCAGCCCGGCCGCGCCGAAGCCGAGCGCGCGGTAGCCGAGCTGCCAGCCCACCGCCAGCAGCGCATAGGGGAGGAGCGCGAGCAGGCGCCGCGCGACCGCCCCGCGCTCGAGGAAGAGCTCGTGCGCGGCGATGTAGGCGAAGGCGCCGATCGCCGCCTCGCCGCCGAGGAGCGCCGCCGCCGCGGCGACGAGCGCGGCCGCCAGCCAGGCGAGGCCTCCTCGGCGGCGCCAGCGCACGTGCGCGAGGATCGCCAGCCCGCCGAGGACGAAGCAGATGAGCGCGTTGCGGTTGCAGAGCCACGCGGCGGGCTGGACGTGCGTGTCGCTGACCGCGAAGAGCAGCGCGGCGAGCGCCGCCACCTCCGCCGCGCCGCAGAGCCGGCGAAGGAGCAGCGCGGCGACGAGGATGGCCGCGGCGTACCAGAGCAAGGAGTGGGCGTGCTGCAGCGCGAAGACGTCGGGCCAGAGGCGATAGTCGAGGACGTGGGTGGCCACGGTCAGCGGCCGCGGGAACTTGAAGCGCGCCTCCGGGTGCACCCACCAGGGGAGGAGGCCGATCGCGCGTGCCTCGGCGCGCCCGCGGTCGGTGGTGGGGAGGAAGTCGAAGAGCTCGAGGTAGACGTCGTGGGTGCGGCCGAGGCCAGGGAGCGGGACGCCCTTGAGCCGCGCGCGCTGGAAGTGATCGTCGGCGCCGATCCCGAGGCCCAGGGCGGGCGCCGCGAGGACCACGCCGACGAGGACCACCACCCACAGCCTCGAGCGGCCGGTGAGGCGCGCGAGCGATCTCTTGAGCGCGTCAGTCAGACCCGGCAGCCCTCTACGCGGGGCCTCGCCGCTCGGATCATCGTGGCGCCCTAGAGCCATGCTGGCGCGAGCCTGACGGACTCGCCGACGCCGGGAGGCCGGAAGGGCTGCGGCTGGTAGCCGCCGGCGACCTGCAGCCAGCGGAGGGACGGATCCTCGAGCGGCGCGCGGAAGCGGAAGGAGACGCGCGCCGGGCGCCCGTCGGGCGTCATCTCCTCGACGGCGGCGACGAAGTCGGGCGTGCTGAAGCGCTCCCCGCGATGGAAGGGCCGCGAGGCGCGGAAGAGGTGATCGAGGGGGCGCGCCAGGTATCCGCCGTCGGGACGGAGCACCAGCGTCCGGGCATCCCGGCGCGAGACGGTCGCCCCGACCAGGTAGGAGGAGAGCACGTGGTTCCCGCGCGGCAC
>JAKLHH010001065.1 GCA_022710245.1 Myxococcota bacterium | reverse complement strand
GGACGGAGCAGCGCGGGCCAGACGAGGACGGAGCAGCGCGCGGGCAGCGCGGGCAGCGGCGGACGAGGACGGAGCAGCGCGGGCCAGACGAGGACGGAGCAGCGCGCGGGCAGCGCGGGCAGGACGAGGCGGGTGCGGGAGACGAAGGGACGGAGCAGCGGGGGACGAGCAGGAGGGCGCGTCAGCGAGGTGCCGAGGAAGAGCGAGGCGAAGGCGCACCGAGAGGCGCGGCGAGAGGCGCGGGAGCGATCCCGAGCAGCCCCAGCTCGTGCCGCAGGTTGGGCGTGACGGTCCCCGAGTCGAGCAGCCGTCGCAGCTCGTCCGCGTCGAAGAACGCGCCCTCCTCGATCTCCTCGGGGTCGAGCCTGAACGGGCCCTCGCAGGTGCAGCGGTACGTGCGGACCAGCTCCGACTCCACCTCGCTGCGCCAGACGTACTGGTGCAGGAGCTCGAGCTCCAGCGCGCCCAGGTCGCCGAGCCCGAGCTCCTCGGCCGCCTCTCGCCGCAGGGCCGCATCGAAGCTCTCGCCGAGCCCGACGTGGCCGCCGACCGAGGTGTCCCAGCGGCCCGGCTGGATGTCCTTGCGCGCGCTCCGGCGCTGCAGGAAGACCCGGCCGGCACGATCGAACACGAAGAGGTGCACCGCGCGGTGAAGGAGCTTCGGATCGGCGTGGCAGCGCGCCCGGGTGGCGCGGCCGATCACGGCGCCGTCCGGGGTGACCAGATCGAAGAGCTCGTCGCTCGCCATGGCTCAGGTCAGCTCGCGCGCGAGGTCGGCGGCGATGTTCTTCTGCATCGCCTCCACCGTGCCGCCGCCGATGCTGAGGAGGATCGCGTCGCGCAGCAGCCGCTCCACCGGGTACTCGCGGGTGTAGCCATAGCCGCCGAGCACCTGCAGCGCGCTGCGGGCGACGCGCTCCGCGGTGGTGGTGGCGACCAGCTTGGCGCTGGCGGCGGCCAGGCTGCTGCGCCGCTCGGGGTGGATGCAGCTGGCGGCGTGGTAGACGAGCGTCCGCGCGGCCTGCGTCTCGGCGTAGGCGTCGGCGACGAGGCGCTGCACCTGACCGAAGTGCACCAGCGGATGGCCGAAGGCCTTGCGCTCGAGCACCGCGTAGCGGGTCATCTCGTCGACGCAGCGGAGGGCGATGCCGAGCGACTGCGCGGCGAGCGTGACGCGCTCGATCTCCAGGTTCCTCATCATGTGGACGAGCGCGGCGTTCTCCTCGCCGATCAGGTTCTCCGCGGGCACCTCGCACTCCTCGAAGACCAGCTGCGAGGTCGGCGAGGAGCGCATGCCCAGCTTCTTCTCCTTGCGGCCCACCGAGAAGCCGCGGAAGCCGCGCTCCACGATGAAGGCGGTCACCGTGCGGGCGCGTGGGTCCAGCTTGGCGTAGACGAGGAAGACATCGCCGCAGGGGCCGTTGGTGATGAACTGCTTGGTGCCGGTGAGGAGGTAGCGATCGCCCTTGCGGACCGCGACGGTCCGCATCGCCAGCGCGTCGGTGCCCGCCTCCGGCTCTGTCATGGCCATCCCCGCCACCCGGGCCCCCGAGATGACCCCGGGCAGGTAGCGCCGCCGCTGCTCGGGCGAGGCGCTGTGGAGGATGTTGTTGATGAAGAGCACCTCGTGCGCGAGGTAGGAGAGGCCGAGGCCCGGGTCGAAGCGGCTGAGCTCCTCGCAGACGATGACCGGCGCGACCGCGTCCAGGCCCGCGCCGCCCTCCTCCTCGGGGACGGTCAGGCCGAAGAGGTTCAGCTCCCGTCCGAGGCGCGCGAAGAGCGGGCCGTTGAAGGACTCCGCCTCGTCATGCTCGGCGGCCTGGCCATCGAGCTCGGACTCGCCGAGCTGGTGAACGAGGTCGCGGAGCGCGCGGTGGGTCTCGCTCGGGTTGAAGAGATCGTTGGTCCCGTTGTCTGCCATCTGCTGCTCCGACCGTGCTCAAGCGCGCGACATGATAGTGTGGCCTGCCGCGCTGCCAACCGCAAAGTGCGGCGGGCAGCGCGATTTCCTCCGTCGGTGAGCGCGACCGCGACGGCCTCGTCGCGAGCCAGCCCTGGCCCGTGACCCCGCCGTCGTGATGGCGCCCGCGCGCGCGACGTGGCCGTCAGCTCCCGGCGCAAGCGGCCGTGGACCGGGCCAGCGGCTCGTGGTACCGATCACCTCTGCTCCCGCCCCCGCAGCGGGCGAGGGCAGCGCCGTCAGCACGGCGACCTGGATGTTCGGGCAGCAGCCACCAGGCCCGGGAGGAGCACATGGCAGTCGAAGCGGCGACCATCCACGAGTACTTCGCGACCTACGGATGGCGCTATGAGTACGAGGAGGGGTCTGCGACCTGGCACACCGGGTTCCGGGGTGACAGCAGCAGCTTCAACATCTTCGTCCACCTGACCGACAACTGGCTCTACTTCACCATCTGTCCGTTCGTGAACGCGCCCACCGATCGCGAGTGCGAGCACAAGCTGCACCTCTACCTGCTGCGCCTCAACAACGCGATCAACATGGCCAAGTTCGCGATCGACGGCGACGGTGACGTGGTGCTCTCCGTCGAGCTCCCCTCCGAGAACCTGGACTACAGCGAGTTCGCCGACGGCCTCAACGCGATCAGCTTCTACGCTGACGCGCACTTCGTCGAGATCCTGAGCGTCTCGCAGAACCCCGAGTACGTGCCCACCTTCGGTGAGGCCGCCGCGGCCGTCGGGCTGCGCGAGCCGTCGCTCGCCGACGACGAGGAAGACCTCGAGGAGGAGGAAGAGGGAGGTGAGGGCGGCGAGGGCAAGGGGGGCGAGGGTAAGGGCTGGGGCGCGAACTAGCGAGGCGCTGCCGAGGCAGGCCCGGTCACGGCGCCAGCTGCACGTGCAGGTCGGCGAGCTGCTTCTCGTCGGCCGGCGTGGGGGCGCCGGTGAGCGGGCAGGTGCCCTTCTGCGTCTTGGGGAAGGCGATCACGTCGCGCAGCGAGGCGGCGCCGCAGAGGAGCATGATCAGCCGGTCGAGGCCGAAGGCGATCCCGCCGTGCGGCGGCGGCCCGAAGCGGAAGGCCTCCAGGAGGAAGGAGAACTTCTCTCGCGCGACCTCGTCGGTGAGCCCCAGCGCACGGAACACCTGGGCCTGCACCTCCTCCTGGTGGATACGGATGGAGCCGCCACCGACCTCGACCCCGTTCAGCACCAGGTCGTAGGCCCGCGCGCGGGCCTCGCCGCGACGCTCGGTGGTGAGGAGCTCGAGGTCCTGCGGCCGGGGCGAGGTGAAGGGGTGATGGCAGGCCACCCACTGGCCGGTCTCCTCGCTGATCTCGAAGAGCGGGAACTCGGTGACCCAGAGCGGACGCCAGGCGCCCGGCTGGATCAGCTTGAAGCGCTCACCCATGTGCAGGCGCAGCGTGGAGAGCGCGTTGTTGGTGATGCTCGGCTTGTC
>JAKLHH010001064.1 GCA_022710245.1 Myxococcota bacterium | reverse complement strand
AACATGATGGGGCTGCCGGGCGAGACCGTCGCCGACGCCCGGGAGACGATCCGCTTCAGCCAGCAGCTCGAGCCGGACAACACGCTGGTCTGGGTCTTCCACCCCTTCCCGGGCCTGCGCGTCACCCAGCACGCGATCGAGAAGGGCTACTTCCGGGAGCCGGCCGCCGGGAGCGAGCCGGCGTGGGCCCGGAAGGCGGCGTCGGGGTTCAGCGAGTTCTTCTGGAGCAAGCTGACCCAGCCGGGCATCGACGAGGTGGAGAACCTCTGCATGCTCTCGATCCTGGCCATCAAGGTCCCCTGGCTGACGCCGCTCGTCGAGCTGCTCGCGAAGCTCCCGCCGAACGCGCTCTTCAAGTGGGTCTACCTGGCGAGCTACGCGCAGCAGTTCGCCGGCATCCAGCGAATCAGCTACCGCGCGGCGCTGAGGATCGCGCGGACCTGGACCTGAGCGGCTAGCAGCCGCTGGCTGGCAGCTGCTGGCCGGTCATCACCCGCTCGCGTCGTCCTGGCCCGGGTCGTTTGCGGTTGCTGCCCTGGAGGCGGCAGAGCAGACGGTTGGATCACCGCCGCGTGTAGCGCCAGGAGAGCTCGTCGAGCTCGCGCACCTCGCCTTCGTCGAGGCGGAAGCCCATCGCGCCGGCCGCCTCCACCGCGTGGCGCACCTTCGTCGCGCCAGGGATGGCGACCACCAGGTCGCCGTGCGCGCAGAGGAGCCAGCAGAGCGCGACCTGCGCCGGGCTCGCGCCGCGCCGGTCGCCGATGCGCCGGAGCGCCTCGATCAGCGGCGCGCTGCGCACGATGCGCTCGCGACGGAACTCGGGGAGGTAGCGGCGGAACCCGGGTCGGCGCCGGATCAGGTCCGGGTCCTGGTGGAAGACCCCGGTGAGCAGCCCCTGCTCGAGCGGCGAGTAGGCGATCAGCGTGACCCCGAGCTCCCGCGCGGTCTGCAGGGTGTCGTCGAGCTCGACGCGGCGATCGAGGAGCGAGTACTTCACCTGGTTGGTGAGGAGCGGCAGCCCGTGGCGCGCGAGCGCCTCGTGCGCGGCGCGCATGCGGCGGGCCGAGAAGTTGCTCACCCCCACGCCGCGGATCTTCCCCGCCTTCACCAGCTCGGCCATGGCGTCCATCTGCGCGCCGATGCTCGCCAGCGCGAACGGCTGGTGCACCTGGTGGAGGTCGATGGGGAAGCCGCCGAGGCGCCGGAGCCGCTCGTCGATGGTCCCCGTGATCGAGCGCGCCGTGCGCAGCATCGGCCACCACTTGGTGGCGACCAGCACCTCGCCGGGCTGCTTGCCGGCGGCGTGCAGGGCCGCGGCGAGCCCCTCCTCGGAGGCGCCCCAGCCGTAGACCTCGGCGGTGTCGAACCACGAGATCCCGCCGTCGAGCGCGGCCCGCACGATGTCTCGCACCTCGTCGTCGGGCAGGTCGGGCCAGAAGCGGCCGGCGAGGCCGCGGCGCTTGCTGAACTGCCAGCAGCCGAGGCCGATCGGCGTGACCTCGAGCTCGGAGCGACCGAGGCGGCGAGGGGGGAGGACGGGCGTCATCGAGCTCTCCGGGTCAGGACCAGCGTTTGAACAAGCAACAGAGAAGTATAGCGCCGCCGCGCGCGCCTGGATCAGGAGCCGAATTCGCCCTTCATCGCGGAGCGTCCGCAGGACGCGATGAAGGGCAAATTCAGATCAGGAGCCCGAGCAGGTCGTCGAGGCGCGCGGTGGCGAGCCCGAGGCCCACGCCACGGCTGGCGAGGTAGAGGCGCACCTGATCCTTGACCAGCGTCCAGCCGCTGCAGCGCAGCTCGCTCTCCGCGGCGGTCGGGCCGAGGTGCCACTCGCTGCTCCGCGCGAGGACGCGCGCCGGGTCGGCGAGGTCGAGCAGCAGGAGCCCGTGGCGTCCCTCGGCGCCGGCGAGGAGCACGAGCCAGCCGTGCTCCGTGCGCAGCGGCGTGGCGGCGAGGGCGAGCTCGCGGTCCCAGAACGCGCCGGGGCGGGCGCGCAGGAGCTGGCGGTGCTCACCCCAGTGGACCAGATCGGGGGAGCGGGAGAGCCAGAGCGCGTCCCCCGCGCTCCCGTCGGGGCGGTGCAGGAGGAGCCACTTGCCGTCACGGGTGAGCGGGAAGACCGTGGCCTCGCTGCTCGCCGGCGGCAGGATGGCGCCGAGCCGCTCGAAGATCTTGAAGTCGCGCGTGGTGGCGAGGGCGATCACGCTGCCGCGCGGGGAGCGAGCGCGACAGGCGATGGCGAAGCAGCCGGCCTCCTCCAGCCAGGAGAGGCGCGGCTCCTCGAGGCCCCACTCCTCCTCGGGGCTGGCCGGGCTGGGCAGGAGCGTCGGCTCGCTGTCGATGCGCCACTTGCCGACGCCGTCCTTGCTGCGCGCGACCGTCAGGTGCGAGGGGCCGCTGCGATCCTGGGTCTGCACCAGCAGCAGCGTCTCCCCGTCGACGATGGCGGCCGCCGCGCAGGTGAGGCCCGCGGCGGGGTAGGGCCACTCGAGGGTGGAGAGGAGCGGGTTGCTCTTGTGGCGGGTGATGATCGGCTTGCTCTTGGGCAAGGGAACCTCGCGGAGGAACGCGGGCGACGATGGATTGGCTCTGCCGCCTCCAGGGCGGCAACCGCAAGTGTTGGGTGGCGGCAGCACCGCACGACCGCCCGACCTGTGCGGCGCGACAATAGCCCCGGTGGTGCGGTGCTGCCAAGCAGAGAGCGAGCCAAGGGTATGACCCGTGACCACCCGTGGCTCCCGTCGACGGTGCGGCATCGCTTCGGTTATCATCGAGGGGTGGTTCTCTCTCCGAGTGCGCTCGCTGCCACGCTGGCGGTGCTGGCCGCCGGCTGCCTGCCCGATCTCTCGCGGGTGGTCGGGGACGCGGGGCACCCACCCGACCACTCCACCTGGCTCTTCGAGGAGGGCGGCAACGGGCAGCTCGACCAGAAGGCCCAGCTCACCGAGTCGGGGCTGAAGCTGGACGTGAGGCCGCTGGACAAGTCCGTGGCGCCGACGCCCGACCAGAAGAAGCCGGTCGATCTGCCGCCGCCGACGCCCGACCAGCCGGTGGGGCGCTGGTACGCCGCGAAGCAGGCCCACTGCGCGACGTTCTGCCCCAAGCAGGGCAAGGCCAGCGCGCCGGGCCCCGAGGGCGCCTACTGCGGCTCCGGCGAGGTGAGGCCGCTCTCCATGGTGGCCCAGGGCGACGTCCCCTTCCCCTATGGCTGCTGGCCGGACTGCCTCGGTCAGAACGGCGCCTTCCTCACCAACGCCAACACCACCACCGGCGGTCGCTGCTACTACCCGGGCCAGAATCAGGACAACGACCCGACCGACAACACGGTGGGCTGCTACTGCAAGTGAACGGCCTCTGCTGCAAGTGAACGGCCTCTGCTGCAAGTGAACGGCCTCTGCTGCAAGTGAACGGCCT
>JAKLHH010001063.1 GCA_022710245.1 Myxococcota bacterium | reverse complement strand
CGAGAGCGGCGACGTCTACCTCCTGAACTCGATGAACCCCTTCCGCATCGAGGGACAGAAGACGATCGGCATCGAGGCGCTCCACCAGCTCGGCTGGCGCGTGCCCGACTGGTTCGTCATCCCCGTCGGCAACGCGGGGAACATCTCGGCGCTCGGCAAGGGGCTCCTCGAGCTCCACACGCTCGGCGTCATCGACCGCCTGCCGCGCGTCGCGGGCATCCAGGCCGCCGCCGCCGACCCCTTCTACCGCTCCTACCAGGGCGGCTTCGCGAGCCGCGTCCGCCTCACCGCGGGACCGACGGTGGCCTCGGCGATCCGCATCGGCGACCCGGTCTCCTACGCGAAGGCGCGCGCGGTCGTCGAGCGGCTCGGCGGCGTGGTCAGCGTCGTCACCGACGAGCAGGCGATGGAGGCCAAGGCGATCGTCGACGCCGCGGGCGTCCACATCTGCCCCAACTCGGCGGTGGCGGTCGCGGGCGCGCGGCGGCTCCGCGCCGAGGGCGTGATCGGACAGAAGGAGCGCGTCGTGGTCATCGCGACCGCGCACGGCGCCAAGTTCTCCTCGACGGCGATCGAGTACCACACCAGCGCCGGCGGCCCGCCGCGCAACCCGCCGCGGGTCATCGAGCCCACCCTAGAGGCGGTGCGGCGCGCGATGGGCGCGTAGCGGCCCGCCGCGCAACCCGCCGCGGGTCATCGAGCCCACCCTAGAGGCGGTGCGGCGCGCGATGGGGGCGTAGGGCCCGCCGCGCAAGCCACCGCGGGCCATCGAGCCCACCCTCGAGGCGGTGCGCCGCGTGATGGGGGCGTAGGGCCCGCCGCGCAAGCCACCGCGGCTCATCGAGTCCACCCTCGAGGCGGTGCGGCGCGCGATGAGGGGGCGCGCGATGGGAGCGACAGCTCCGGTCAGCGGCGGCGCTTGCGACGTCGGCGGGGCGGTGGCTCGTCGGCGCCGTGCAGCTCGTCCTCGAGGAGCTCCGACTCGCCGAGCTCGTCCTCGGCCAGCTCCGCCACCTCCACCTCGAACGGGAGGGGGTCGAGCTCCGCGTCGTCGAGCTCGTCATCGTCGAACCCAGGCGACCCGAGGTCGCCACGGCTCCCGTCGCCCTGGCCGGCGGCGCTGGCGGCGACGTCGGCGGCGTCCGCGGCCTCGTCGTCGTCCGCGTCCTCGGCCGGCGCCCAGGCCACACGGTCCTCGTGGCTCTCCAGCGGCATCGTTCTCAGACCGGCCGTCGGCACGATCCCGTGCGCCTCGAGCGCGGCCCTGAGCGCGGGCGCGTCCTCGGCCTTGATCACCAGCGCCTCGAAGCCCAGAGCGCCGACCACGCTCTCCGTCATCCCAAGGAGCGCCACCAGCGAGAGCGCCGCCTGGAGCTCCCGGGTCTGCAGCAGGACCACGGGCCCGAGGTGCACCACCGGCTTCTTGCCGCACCAGGCCTCGAGCACCACGCGGTAGTGCGCCGGGAGCGAGTGGCCCGAGTAGCGCTTGAGCCAGTCGACGAGCTCGGCCGGCTTGAGGCTCGACGCCACCGCCCGCTCACGGTCCAGGCGGTAGCGCCTCCATCGCCGGCCTGCCCGCTCCGCAGCCGGCTCGTCGACGGGCGCCGCGAAGCGCTCGAGCTCGGTCTCGAGGAGCAGGTCCTGGCGCTGGAGGTCCAGCTTCAGGGTGAGGTCGGTCCGCGCCACCAGGGACGCCCCCACCGCGACCTCGTAGTCGAGGATCGTCACGGGCGCGGCGGCGTCCTTGCCTCGACGCGTCCCGGAGGTGGCCGCGTCCGGACCGCGTGGTCGCTCCGAGCGCGGCGCGAGGAGGTAGCGGTCCCCGACCGCCACCGCGCCGGGGAGCCGCGCGAGCGCGGCGTCGCGCTCGGCCGCGGAGGTGTGCTCGTGGAGATCGCGGTCGAGGAACACCCGCACCTCGCCGAAGCCGCGGCACCAGTCAGCGAGGGTCGCCCCGACGTTCGCCGGCAACCCGCCCGCCCCGCGCGCGAGGTCGGCCTCGAGCTCGGCGTGCGGTACGAGATCGAGCGCGGCCTGGACGGCGGCGCGCTCGAGGCGGAAGCGCCTCACCGGATCGGCGGCGTGCCCGGGGAGCGGTACCCCGTAGAGGCCCAGCCGCGCGAGGAGCGCGGGCGGCGTGCGGTCGAGCGGCGCCAGGACCTCGAAGTCCGCGCCGACCACCAGACCGCACGGGCCCTCGACGGGCACTTCGCCCTGCTCGCGGCCTGCGGACGCTCCGCGATGAAGGGCGAACTCGCCGAGGAGGAGCTCCTGCCCGGCCGCCGAGAGCCGCACCGCGAGGCCGCTCGGCGGGACGCTGACCGGCGCGGCATCCCTGGCGTCGCGGCCCCAGTCCGCGGGCACCCGCAGCACCAGCGGCGGGAGGGTCATCGCGTCCCGGCGGTGAGCGAGGTCGGCGAGGCCGAGCCGCCCGAGGGCGACGACCACGCGTCGCAGCATCCTGCGCTGCATCTCCCGGGACCGGAGCTCGTAGGGGCCACCGTCGGGGGCTGCAGCCATCGAGCGGAAGTAGCCCAGTCCCGTGTCGCACAAGGAGAGCAGGAAACCGAGGCCGGGGTGCTCGGCGAGGAGGCTCTCGACCAGCGCGTCGAGGTCCAGCCAGCCGATCGGCGGCCGCATCAGCGCGGCCACCAGCGCGTGGCGGAGCGCCGGTCGGCCGTAGTGCAGCAGCGAGCCGCTGCGCTCGACGTAGAGATCCTCTACGTCGCCGGGCTCGTCGGAGATCCAGCGCAGGGTCGTGTAGATCCGCAGCAGGTGCTGCAGGAGCGAGAGGCCGCTCGACCAGGCCTCGCGCGCGCTGGGCCGGAGCGCGCCGCTGTCGGAGCTGACGAAGAGGGTGCCCCCGCGCCCGAGCTCCAGCGCCCAGCCCGCGAGGGTGACATCGCCCACCTCGCGGAGCACCGTCGCCTCCTGGTTGCGCCCGAGCGCTCCGCTGGGGGTCAGCCGGAAACCGCGGCCGCCGGCGAGGCGGCGCCAGCGCGCGAGCAGGCCTGGCAGCAGGCTCGGGTCGGCGAGCTCCACTCCCTCGAGGCTCGACTCCTCGAGGAGCGGCAGGCGGTGCCCGACAGGTGGAGGCGGCACGGTGCCGAAAGCGAGCTCGTGCGGGCTCGCCCCGACCAGGCTGGCGGCCAGCACCCGGGCCGTGTCCGGCAGCGAGCCGCCTCGCCGCGTCCGCGGGAAGAGCAGGCCGAGGAGGATCAGCTCGCGGACGGCGAGCGGGCCGTCGTGGCCAGCGCCGCTCGCCCGCGCTGCCAGCGCGAGGAAGGAGTGCTGGCCGCTCAGGGCTGCGGCGAGCGCCGCGCGATGGCCCGGACCGAGGAGCCTGAGCTGCGCCGCCACCGCCTCCCGGTCGCAGAGCCGGGCGACGAGCTGCCCGAGCGGCGGCGCCTTCTTGCCGCTGG
>JAKLHH010001062.1 GCA_022710245.1 Myxococcota bacterium | reverse complement strand
CCGAGCAGGAGCGCGAGGTAGACCGGCACCAGCGGCAAGACGCATGGCGTGACGAGCGTGAGCAGCCCGGCGCCGAAGATACCTGCGAGATCGAGTGACACGTGGAGCCCTCTCCTCTTGCCAGGAGAGAGCCGCCAGGGACGGGGGCGGTTGCGGTCACCGCTTGGCGGGGAAGACCTCGACCCGGCTCAGCGTCTTCTTGAAGAAGAAGCGCAGCCCCCAGTAGTCGCAGGTGAGGATGGTCTCGCCGCCCTTCTTCTGCTCGCCGCAGCTCCGCGCCGGGATCTTCCAGATCTCCTCGGGCGTCCAGGCGCTGGTGACGACCCGCCCCCACCAGCAGTACTTCTTCCCCTTCTCGATGGCCAGGGCGCGCGGCCCCTTCTGGGCGCGCAGCTCGCCGGCCGGGGTCGCGAAGTGGCTGCCCTCGGCCACATAGACGTCGCAGGTCTCCTTGACCTTCTCGCCACCCTTGAGGACGCGGAGGTAGGTGCCACCCATGCTCCAGCTGACCGCCATGCGGCCGTCCTGGCACGCGAGCCAGTTGCCGCCGAGGCGCATCTCGGCCGGCCCGCAGCCGCCCAGCTTGAGCGCGATCGCCTCCGGCGAGAGCTTCGCCGAGATCTTCTTGCCGCCCAGGACGAAGCACCTGGCCTTGCTCAGCGAGAGGCCCATCCCGTCGAGCGGCTTGCCGCCCGTGATGGGGTAGAGCTCGTAGAGGTCCTTGGGCAGCTTGAGCTTCGCGAGGGCGGCGGGCGCCATCCCGACCGTGAGCGGGCCGATCGACTTGCCCGGCACCACCGTCGGGCAGAGCGGGTCCTCGGCCGCGTGAGCGCTCGCGGGCAGCGCGAGCAGGGCGGTCAGCATGAGCGTGAGGAGTGGCCGGGTCATGGTTGCTCTCCTGTCAGCGGGTCAGCGCTCGCGAGCCTCGTCGTCACTTGAGCCGCGTGTCACCAGACGGCGAGGACGCCCTCCAGTCGCACGGGCCGTGTCACTTCTCCGTCACTTCTTCGCCGGATAGACCTCGAGGCGGAGCAGGCTCCCCTTGAAGAAGAAGCGGACGCCCAGTAGTCGCACGAGATCGTCGTGGCCAGCCGGCCGGCCTTGCGCTCGGAGCACGACCGCCCGGGGATCTTCCAGATGTCGGCCGGCTTCCACTTGCCGGTGATGACGCGATCCCACCAGCAGTACTTCGTGCTCACGTCGACGGGCAGCGCGGCCGGGCCCGGCTCCGCCAGCCGCTCGCCCTCGCGCGCGCTGACCACGTGGCTGCCGGGCACCACGTAGCCGTCGCAGACGAGCGCGGTCTTCTCGCCGCCGCCCTGCACGCGGACCGACCGGGTCATCAAGTTCCAGCCGAGCGCGATCTTGCCGTCCTGGCAGGAGAGCCAGTTGCCGCCCTTGCGCTGCTCGGCAGGGCCGCAGCCCCCGAGCTGGAGCGCGATCGCCTCCGCCGTCAGCCGGGCCGGGATCTTCTTGCCGCCGACGACGAGGCACTTCGCCTTCAGCAGCTCGAGCCCGATGCCGGTCAGCGGCTTGCTGCCGTCCGACGGGTAGAGCTCGTAGAGCCCCTTCGGCAGCTTGAGCTTCGCCACCGCGGCCGGCGCCATGCCCAGCGCGAGCGGCCCGATCGACTTGCCCGGCACCACGGTCGGGCAGAGCGGGTCCTCGGCCGCGCGGGCGAGGCAGGGGACGGCGGTGAGGAGGAGCACGAGCGCGAGCCTTCGGGTCATGGGGCTCTCCTTATATAATGGTCGGACCGGCAGCGGAGCCTGGCCATGATACTCAGGGTACGCACCATCACCGCCATTTTTCTCCCCCTGCTCGCGCTCGCGCCCTCCGCGCGGGCCGAGGAGCTGAAGGGCAAGGTCGTGCTCGTCTCCGAGGGAGACACGCTCACGCTGCAGGCCGCGACGTTGCTGACCCTGCGGCTCGAGGGCGTCGACTGCCCCGAGCCCGGCCAGGCCTTCGCCGAGCAGGCGCGCCAGCGCACCTCGCTCCTCGTCGTCGGCAAGCTGGTACAGGCGACGCTGACCGGCAAGGACGCCGAGGGCAACCAGCGGGCGCGGATCTGCCTCGCCGGCAAGCGCTGCCTCGCCGAGGAGCTGCTCCGCGCCGGCCTCGCCTGGCAGGAGCGAGAGCGCGATCCCGGCGACGCGCTGGCGAAGCTCGAGCGCGAGGCTCGCGCCGCCGGGCGCGGGCTCTGGTCGACGGTGAGCCCGACGCCGCCCTGGGAGTGGCGCAAGAGCCACCCGCGGCTCAGGGGCACGCTGGTCCGCGAGGTGAAGGGGACCGCGGCGGTCGACGTCACGCACCCGGTCTGCGTCGACGAGAAGGCGCGCGTCGCGCACTGGTTCACCTGCCCGGCGGCGAAGGGGCTCTCCTGCAAGCTCGTCATGCCGGCGGCCGCGAAGGGGCGCGGGCTGAAGCTGCACACCTGCCTCACCCACGCTGCCTCTCCCGCGCCAGCGACGGAGGCAGGCAGCGCGGACCGCGCATGCAAGCTCGACCGCGACTGCACCTTCCGCCCGCTGAGCGGCTGCGGCTGCGCGCCCTGCGGCGAGACCCGCCGTCAGGCGGTGAACCGCAAGCACGCCGGGTGGCTGCAGCGCGAGTACGCGAGGGAGAGCTGCCCGCGCGCCAAGTGCAGCCCCTGCAAGGACCCGGTGCGCTACCTCGGGACGCAGGCGGTGTGCGTGAAGGGCCAGTGCGAGGTGCGCTGAGCGAGGTGCGCTGAGCGAGGGCCCCGCCGGTCACCGCCGGCGAGATCACTTGACACGGCCCGCCCCCGGAAGTACAAAAATGTCCGACCGTTGAGCAGCACGTTCCGGCTTAGCTCAGTCGGTAGAGCAGGTGGCTGTTAACCACCGGGTCGGCGGTTCGAGTCCGTCAGCCGGAGCCATTCATGCGGCCCCACCAACCGGTGGGGCCGCGCCATTTAACACAAGCCCCGGTCGGCGACGGCCGGGGCTTCGTCGTAGAAGGGCCAGCTTCCGCGGACCGTTGCGCGCCCTGGCCGACCGCGTCGGCTCTCGGCGCGCTGCCGACAGAGATCACGAGGGGCGCCGCGGGCGCTCGGTCTCGACGCCGATCGTGCTCTCCGGGGCCGAGAGCGGGCGGAGAGCACAGCCGGCTATTTAACGGCAGGGGTCTCACAGGTACGAGCCTCGAGCGGCTTGTTTAACCTAAACGAGAGCGCGGCCGGGACAGGGTCCGACGCGCCCGGGCGGACAATCCTCAGAGCGCACCTAGCGCGGAGTCATGGACGAGCAGCTTCGAGACGCCTTCCTCGCTGACTACGGGCGGCGCGCTACAGGAACCAGCCCGAGAGCTGGAGATAGCAGCGCTCCTCGAAGGCCGGGTCGGCGTCGTCTGGTTTCCACCAGCGCGCCAGCGACACCCGAACCAAGGGCCCTGCTGGCAACGGC
>JAKLHH010001061.1 GCA_022710245.1 Myxococcota bacterium | reverse complement strand
CTGCCCCGCCGCGCGGTCGGCGCCGCCGAGCATGCGGTAGACGCCGTAGTTCATCTTCGCGTTGGTGTCGAGGAGCTGGTCGCCGCGCTTCACCCCGAGCGCGTGCCGCGCGTACTCGCCCGCCGCGAACTGGGCGAGCGGCTCGTCGACGCCCGCGTCGGTGTGGCAGTCGGTGCCGACCAGGCCGGCGAAGTACTGGTGGGCGACCTCGTGGGCGGTGGTGAAGAGCGCCATGTCGCGGATCATGGCGTCCATGCCGCGCAGGCCCGCGGGGCCCTCGGCGAGGTCCTTCACGCCCTTCGCCTTCTTCGCGTCGAGGGAGCCCTTGAGGAGGCCGCCGAGGCCGCCCATCAGCTTCATCAGCTGCGCGAGCGGGCTCGTGCTCTCGCTGGGCGGGCGGTAGAGCATCCCCGCGATGAGGACCATGCCGGGGAACTCCACGCCGCCGGCGCCGCCGACCAGGGTTGCCTGCGCCACGTCGAGCTCGGTGTAGGGGTAGGGGCCGTAGCGCTCCTGGAAGAGGCGGAGCGAGCCCTCGGCGGTGGCGAGGATCGCCTCGCCGGCCTTGCTGTCGCTCGCCTTGAAGATGGAGCTGACGCGGATCGGGCCCACCATGCGGCTCGCGCGCTGCAGGTCGTGGCCCGCGACGATGCAGAGGTCGCGGTTCGCCGCGCCGACGGCGGTGAAGACCGCCGCGCCGCCCGGCGTGACCTGCTGGCCAGGGAGGTCCTGCAGGTTGGTCACCGCGGTGAAGCCGCGCGGCAGCGCGAGGCGCAGGCGGTAGTGGGCGAGCTCGCCCCAGGCGAGGTCGCCGAAGCGCGTGGGCGGCGCGGTGTCGAAGCCGCCCTGGCGGAGCGGGGCCACCATCGGGTAGGCCGAGGCGATGGTGGTGATGCCGTCGCCGCTCGCCAGGAGCCCGTAGTCCGAGGCGGCCGCGCCGCTGGCGCCGACGCCGAGGGAGGAGAGCGCCTGGCCGAAGACGTCGTTCGAGCCCGGCGGGAGCTTGCGGATGGAGCCGCTCCAGCGGAGCTCGATGACGGCGCGCTCGCCCGGCTGGAGCGGCTTGACGAAGGAGAGCTCCACCAGCGTGAGCCGCACTTCACGCACGCTCACCGCGGGGCCCGCGAGGGAGCGCGCCTCGGTGATGCGGACGAGCGAGGTGCCGGTGGCGCCGAGCTCGCGCGGCGCGTTGGCGTGGAGCAGGATCGGCAGCGCGGCGAGCGCGCGGCCGGTGCGGTTGCGGTAGTGGAGGGTGGTGCGGCCCGCGAGCTTCTCGCCCGAGGCGTCGAGCGCGAGGTCGAGGTCATAGAAGGGCAGGTCGCCGAGGTCGGCGACGCCGAGCTGCTTGCCGATCAGCGGCCGCACCTCGGGGCGGACCGCGGCGAGGAGCGCGTCGAGGGGATAGCCGGTGGCGGTCGCGCCGCCTGCCTGCCCTGCCTGCCCTGGCTGCTTCGCCTGCCCCGCCGCGCCGCTGCCCGTCCCCTGGCCACCGGCGGGCGCCGGCCCGAGCTTGCCGGGGATGTCGACGGGGCGGGTCTCGTTACGGCACGCGGCGACGAGCACGCAGACGGAGAGGGCGAGGGCCAGCAGCGGTGAGCGCATGCAGGCAAGCATGGCAGCCGCTGGTCGGATGCACAACAGGGGCGAGTGGACTAGAGTACGGTAATGTGCAGCTCCAGGATCCTCATCCCGCTGACGCTCTGTCTCCTCGCCGCGCCGGGGCCGCGGGTCGCCGCTGCGAGGGAGCAGCCACCTTGCCCGAAGCTGAGGGGGACCTACCCGAGCCCGCGCTGGACCGACCTCGTCGCGCTGACCTCCCTGGCCGGGGTGAAGGCCCGGCTCGCAGCCCGCATCCGCTGGCCGTCCGGGTCCGAGCAGCCGCGGCGGCGCTCGCCCACCAGCTGCAAGGAGTTCCTGGCGCTCGCCGACGAGGGCAAGGTCGACCTGGTCGATGCCACCGACGAGCAGATCCTGGCCGAGCTCACCCTGCGCTGTCGACCTCTGGCGCTGCTCGGCAAGGCGCGCCCCTCGCCGCGGAGCCACCTGCGCGCGCTGCGGCTCGACCGCCAGCCCCTGACCTGGCTCCCGCCCCTCAACGTGCAGTCGAGCTCCGAGGTCGAGAAGCTGAAGAAGCAGCCGCGGAGCTGGGGGAGTCACGACGCGGAGGCGAAGGTAAGCGCGAGCTGCGCCACCCGAGCCGTCGTCACCACCTCGCATGACGACACCGAGGTGCGGCTGGTCGCGCTGGGCGACCTCGACGGCGACGGGATCGAGGACGCGCTGCTCCACGTCGACAACGATCTGTCGCGCGGCGGGGGCAGCATGCGGACCCGGCGGCTGGTGCTGGCGACGCGCAGGCGGCCCGGCGCGCTGCTCGAGGTGCTGCGCGAGTGGTTCTGAGGCGAGCTCGAGAGCTCGGGAGGGTCGATGAGCAAGAGAGAGCGCGAGCCGATTGCCGCCGCCTACGAACGTGCTCGGCAGCGCTGGAAGGGCGGCGACCTCGACGGCGCGCTCGCGGCCGCGCGCGAGGTGATCGCGCTCGATCCCGCCTACCCGAACGCGCAGAACTTCGCTGGCTGGCTGCTGCTGCAGCGGCCGTCGCCCTCGGAGACGGAGCGCGAGGCGGCGATCGCGCACCTGCGGGAGGCCCATCACCAGGCGCCCCACGACGCGGTGCCGCGGGCCAACCTCTGCGACGCGCTGGTCGGCGCCGGGCGCGAGGCCGAGGCCGTCGCCCTGCTGGAGGCCGAGCTCGCCGCGGGGGTGCTCGCCGCCGAGGCCCGGAACTGGCTGGGCTGGCGGGCGCTGGCGCGCGGCGACGGTGAGGCGGCGCTCGCCCACCTCGGCGAGGCGACCCGACTGCGGCCGACCTGGGGCGTCCCCTGGCTGAACCTGGCGGCGCTCTTCGAGCGGGCGGGGGCCGAGGCGCACGCCTACGTGGCCTACGAGGTCTCGCTCACCTGCTCGGAGCCGGCCGACAAGCAGCTCGCCCGGCGGCGGACCCGCGAGCTCGCCGCCGCGCTCGAGGCCCGCGGCGAGGAGGTGCCGATCGTCCTCTTGCGCGAGGACGGCACGCTCCTCGGCCCGGAGCTCGTGGCGCTCGAGCGCGCCGCGCGACGCGGCGCCTGGGACGAGGTGGCCGACGGGCTCGCCGCCCTCGGGCAGGCCAGCGCGGCCAACCTGGTCGACGCGATCGGGATCGCGGAGCGCGCCGGCGAGGCAGCGCAGGCGGCGGGGCACCTCGAGGCCGCCGGCCGCCTCCTCTCGCTCGCGCTGCGCGGCTACGAGATCTACGCGTCCTGGTCGACCAGCGGGGGGGAGGGGACCGCTCGCATGGCCGACGTGCTCCGTCTGCGCGCCCGGCTGGCGAGCTGGAGCCGTTGACACTGTAGTGGTCCGCGGGGGTCGAGAATCGGAAGCGCCGG
>JAKLHH010001060.1 GCA_022710245.1 Myxococcota bacterium | reverse complement strand
GCCTGGGCGATCCAGCGGGAGACGAACGGCGCGGGGAGCGCTGCCCCTCCGCGACGAGGCCGGCGTCGCCGGGGCTGGATTGCGGTAACATGGGCCCAGTTCGCCAGCACAGGGTGCCGCCGTGATCCAGCTGACGCAGCCGCAGGCCTACTGTCCGCTCTGCATGGCTCGCTACGAGGCGAGCCGCTTCGAGTTCTGTACCCGCGACGGAGCGCGCCTCAAGCCGCTCACGACCCTCGGTCAGCGCTGGGAGGGGCGGACCCTCGCCGGGCGCTACAAGGTCGGTCGTTTCCTCGGCGCGGGCGGCATGGCCGAGGTCTACCGCGCCGAGGACCAGGAGGGCGGGCCCTCGGTGGCGCTGAAGCTGATCCGGCCGCAGGCCCTCACCGACGCGAGCGCCCTCGAGCGGTTCAAGCGGGAGGCGCAGCTGGTGGCGCTCATCGATCACCCGAACGTGGTCAAGGTGTACGGACACGGACCGCTCGAGGAGGGCGTCTGGTACATGGCGCTCGAGCTCTTGCAGGGCCGCACCCTCGAGGAGACCCTCGAGGACGGCGAGCTGGAGCCCCCCTTCGCGATGGAGCTCGCGATCCAGATCGCGCTGGGGCTCGAGGCCGCGCACGAGAAGCAGATCATCCACCGCGATCTGAAGCCGGCCAACGTCTTCCTCCACCGGGAGGGCGACGGGGCGTTCCGCGTGAAGCTCCTCGACCTCGGGATCGCCAAGCTCCTCGGCCAGGCCGAGAGCAACCTCACCGCGACGGGGATGATCTTCGGGACGCCCGAGTACATGTCGCCGGAGCAGGCGCTCGGCAAGGAGCTCGACCTCCGCGCTGATCTCTACTCGCTCGGCGTGCTCCTCTACCGCCTCTTCGTCGGGGCGCTCCCCTTCCAGGCCGAGTCCTTCGTCGGAGTCCTCACCAAGCAGGTCACCGAGCAGCCGCGCTGGCCGACGGAGAGGGCCGCGCAGCTCCCGAAGGCCCTCGCGGAGCTGGTGATGAAGGCGCTCGCCAAGGCGCCGGGGCAGCGGCAGCGGTCGGTGCGCGACCTGCGCCTCGGCCTGGAGAAGCTGCGGCGCAAGCTGGGCCCCCCGGTGGTGCCGCGGGCCGTGAGCGGCCAGCCATCCCCGCCCGCGCGCCCGCCGCGCCCGACGATCAAGCGAGTGCGCCTGGCGGAGGCGGGCAGCAGCAGCCTCGATCAGGAGGCGGTGGAGATCGCGCCGGGGATCTTCTGGGTGGGCCGGCGCGAGGGGGTCTCGCTGGAGCGGAACACCTTCCTCTGCACCTACCGCGGCCACGACGCGGGCATCAACGTGCTGATCGACCCGGGGCCGCCCAAGGACCTCGCCACCGTCTCGGCGAAGGTGGGCGCGGTGATCGGCGCGCTCGACAAGGTCGATCTGCTCTTCCTCAACCACCAGGACCCCGACGTGGCGGCGAACGCCGCGGTGGTCCAGGAGCTCAACCCGCGCGCGCACGTCTGGTGCTCGGAGGACGCGTGGCGCCTGCTGCACTTCTACGGCCTGCGCCCCGGCGGGTTCAGCGCCGTCGAGCAGTTTCGCGACCGCGCCACCACGCTGGTCACCGGCCACCGGGTGAGCTTCGTGCCGACGCCGTACTGCCACTTCCGCGGCGCGGTGATGTACTACGACGAGACCTCGCGCGTGCTCTTCTCGGGCGACCTCTTCGGCGGGCTCTCGCAGAGCCGCGGGCTCGCCTCCTCGGACGACGCCTGGGCCGGCGTGGAGATCTTTCACCAGCTCTACATGCCGAGCAGCGAGGCCCTGCGGCGCGCGGTGCAGGCGGTCTGGCGCCTCGATCCGCTGCCGCTCATCATCGCGCCGCAGCACGGCAGCCTGGTGCAGGGCGATCAGATCCCGATCATGCTCGAGCGGGTGGAGGCGCTCGAGGTGGGGCTCGATCTCCTGCGCGACGAGGGTGACGAGGCGAGCTACCTGGAGGCGGTGAACGAGCTGATCGCGCTGCTGAGCGCGCTGCTTGGCCCCGACGAGACCGAGCGGGAGCTCCGCGCCTTCTCGGCAGACGGGAGCTTCCCCGACCTCTTCGTCTTCGAGGGGCCGCTCCAGGTGGCCGCGATCAAGATCCAGCCCTGCGCCGCGCTCGCCGCGCTCCTCGGCTCGGTCTCCCGCTCGCTGGACGAGCCTCGCCTCGCCACGCTGCGCGAGGGCGTGGCGCGGATCGCGTCCCGGCACGGGCTCCGGCTCGAGGCCCGCTGGCGCTGACCTGAAGGTGTGCAGCAGCGGCTCGATCGCGTTGCGAAAATCAACTGACCCGGCGCCGTCCGGCCGGGGTCGCTCTGGCCCGCGGCGGCCAGGGCAGGGGTTCCGCGCGCTTGCGCAGTCCGCAGCGGCGCGCCGGCGGGGCGCACGGTCTCCGCCGCCTGGTGCGATAGTTGCTTAGCCGCCCGGCATGACCCGACCCGCTGCCCCGCGAACCCTGCTCACCCCGCGCCGCATCTTCACCCTCTCGGCGCTGCTGCTGATGCTGCTCGCCGTCATCTACCAGAGCTGCGGCGCGCCGGACGACCCCGAGCTGCCGACCACGCCGAGCGTGGGCGGCAAGGCCGACGCGCTGAGCAGCGACTCCAGCGTGGCGATCGTCCAGTCGTCGAAGGCGAACGCCAGCGACCTCACCTACGCGGACATCAAGGCGATGGTGAGCCAGGCGGTGGACCAGGCGGGCGGCCTGGCCGGGCTGATCAAGCCGGGCAGCACGGTGGTGCTGAAGCCGAACCTGGTGAACAAGATCGACTACACGCTCCCCGGCTTCCAGGGGAAGCTCCTCCCCGTCGAGGTCAACGGCGTCACCACCGACTACCGCGTGACCCGCGCCGTGGTCGAGCTGGTGCGCGCGATCAACCCCTCGGGCAAGGTCTACGTCGTCGAGGGCTCGGCCGGTGACACCGCGGACGTGATGCAGCACCTCCACTACACGCCCGCCGACATCCCCGGCGTCACCGGCTTCATCCGCCTGGAGAAGGACAGCGGCGCGGGCGGCGACAAGGGCTCCGCGCAGCTGGTCAAGGTCAGCCTGCCGCAGGGCCTCGTCGACAAGGAGTACTACCTCAACAAGATCTACAAGGAGGCGAGCGTCCTCATCAGCCTGCCGTGCCTGAAGAACCACTGGAACGCGGTGGTCAGCGGCGGGATCAAGAACGTCGGCATCGGCGCGACGCCGGGCAACATCTACGGCTCCTACCGCGGCGGCTACGTCGACCACACCAAGATCACGCTGCACCGCTGGATCCGCGACTTCAACCTGGCGCGGCCGGTGAGCTTCGTGATCATGGACGGGCTGCAGGGCATCCAGAACGGCCCCACGCCGGCCTACGACGTCAGCAAGACGAGCGATCTGAAGCAGGACCAGAAGAACATGCGCCTCATCGTCGCGGGCCGCGACCCGGTGGCGG
>JAKLHH010000106.1 GCA_022710245.1 Myxococcota bacterium | reverse complement strand
CGAGGGCGGCGACCGGCACCATCGGCTGGTTGAAGGTGGCGGTGACCGCGCCGATCAGGCCGCCCTCGCCCGTTGGCTGCGTGCGCAGGACCTTCAGCTCGGGCGCGGCGGGGCGCTGCAGCTTGCCGGGCGCCGCCGGGGGCGGGAAGGGGAGCTGCACCTTCTCCGAGACGTCCGGCGGCGGCTTGGGCCCCTGGCGGAAGGTGAAGGCCTGCGTCTCGTCCACGCCGAGGCTGTCGAGCCCGGCGAAGGGGTCGACGGCGAGCGGCGGCAGCGGGTCCACGACCGGGGTGGGCTGGTGGGCGCACTGGGCGGCGACGATCAGGCCGACGAGCAGCACGTCAGCTCGAGACGAGCGAGACATGGAAGCTCCTTGCTCAGGCTGGGATGCCCCGAGAGTACCACCTAGTACGCGCGAGGAGAGGTAATGTTCGGGCGCTCCGGGAGACGCTGCGCTGGCCGCGTCGGGGCGGCCGCGCTCAGCTCTGGGCCGGGCGCGGGCCGCCCGTCAGCTCTGGCCGGACGCGGGCCGCCCGTCAGCTCTGGGCCGGACGCGGCTGCTTGGCGAGCGCGGAGAGCGAGGCCGCCCGCTCGAGGAGCTGCTCGAGGGGAGTCGCGGCGGGGCGCTGCCGGGGGGACGAGGCGGGGCGCACCGACGCGAGCGCCTGCTGCGCCGCCTCGCCGGGGACGCGGGCCAGGCTCGCGGCGGCGGCGGCACGCACGGCGGCCGACTCGTGCTGGAGCAGCTTGACGAGGAGCGGCACGGCGACGGGGCCGAAGCCCCAGAGCGCGCTCACCACCACCGCCTGCTCGCGGGCGGAGAGCCGGCGCATGCGGCGCACGGTGTCGGGGCGGAAGCGCTCGTCGCCGACCCGGGCCAGCGCGGCGAGGGCCTCGGCCGCCACCGCGCCGCTCGCCTTGAACGCGAGGTCGGCGAGGCGGTGCGAGACAGCGAGCTTGTTCGCGCGGGCGGCGCCCAGGGCGCGCGCGGCGGCGATCTGCACCTCGGGCCCGCCGTCGCGGAGCGCGACGTAGAGGGGGATGATCGAGAGCTTCAGGGCTCCGACCAGCGCCACCGCTTGCGCCCTCGCGGCCGCAGGGGTCTTCGCGGACCGCGCCAGCGTCTCGACGTCGGCGTCGAGCGCCTTGACGCGCGAGCGAGCGAGCGCCTGCAGCGTGGGCAGCGCGCCGGCGCCGGCCAGCGCGTGGCGCACGGCCTCCAGCCCCTCGCCGGTCAGGTGCGCGCGGCGCACCGCCAGGGGTCCAGCGGCGAGGGGATCGGCCGCCCAGCGGGTGAGCGCGGGGGCCAGCGCTGCCGCGCTCCTCGCCAGCGCGGCGGCCGCGAGCACGAGCTCCCGCTCCGGGCGGGCGAGGAGCTCGGCGGCGAGCTTCTCCGGGAGCGCGCCCTCCAGCTCTCGCAGCGCGTCGAGGAGGGGCACCAGGCGGGCGGCCTCCGCGCGCGGCCCTGCGGCCTCGGCCACCCGCGTCAGCGCGGCGGCCTCCTTGCGGGCGAGGAGCACGCCGATCGCCTCGGGCCAGAGCGGACGGCTCCGGGTGCTGCCGAGGATCGCCTCGGCGCGGCTCGACGGCGCGAGGCGCAGCGCTGCGCGGCAGACCGCGGGATCGCGCGAGGAGAGACCGGCGTCGGCGACGATCGCGATCAGGCTCGGCTTGCCCTGGCTGCGGGCGAGGAGCTCGGCGGCGCGGCCCAGCTCGCCGCGGGCCAGGGCGCGCTCCAGCGCCTCCTCCTCGGAGAGCGGCCGCACCTCGAGGCGCGCGTGGCGCGGATCGCAGGAGCGCTCGTCGCGGTGGAAGCGCCAGCGGAGCGTCGCGCGCCCCTCGACCCCCTTCGGCAGCACCGGGAGCAGGTGGAGGTCGGTCATCACCCGCAGCGCCGACTGGTCGAAGGGGGCGTAGCCCGAGGGCCGCGCGATGCGCAGGCCGTTCGGCTGGCCCAGCCAGTCGAGCTTGACCTCGATCTCGGTCATCAGCCCGCGCCGGTTGGCGGGGTGGCCGGGCGGGAGCATCGCGTCGCACATGGCCAGCACGCCACGGGTCCAGAGCTCATCGAGGCGGCGGTGGATGGCGAGCAGGTACTCGCGCTGGCTGGCGGGGGCGCCGCCGACGTACGGGGCCATGGTCACGACGCCCTTGGTCGACGAGGTCTCCTGCTTCTGGGCGGTCGTGCCGCAGCCGGTCATCATGACGAGGGCGGTCGCCACGAGGGCGGCTGCCAGCGGCTGGCGAGAGCAGATCCGGTTCATCAGGATCCTCCCTTCTCTTCGCTCGACAGGTCTCCACCAGAGGACATCGGAGGATTCTCCTTCAGGCTTTAGCCCGTGTTGCTACTGCAGGTGCGTGTCCAGCAGGTGTGCGGAGGCAGGAGCCGCGACCAAGGGGGCAGAGCGTGGCCCCCGGCCCGGGCTGCTAGTACATGAACCCCGCGCCGGCCCAGAACCTGACGTAGCGGTCCGTCCCGGTGGTGGGGTCCGCGCGGTCGAGCTCCTTGCGGCCGTCCGGCGGCGGCTGGCTGGGATCCACGCCGCTCGCGGTGAGCCCCGCGAACCCGAGGTTGAAGCGCAGGTACTCGACGCTGAGGAAGTAGAAGATCCCCGTGCCCGGGTGGCGTCCCTGCAGACCGCCGCGGATCGAGAAGCCCAGCCCCGAGGTCTTGTTGCCGAGGTGGTTGGTCGCCTCCTCGCCCACCTTGAAGAGCGGTCGCACGTCGAACCCGACGAACGCGCCCACCAGCGGCGTGCCGAAGGGGACGCCACCCTCGAGACCGAGGTGCATGAACTGGTAGTTGAGGCTCGTCATCACGGTCTGGTTGGTGGCGAGCGAGAAGTCGCGCAGGCCGAAGCCCGCGAAGACATCCACCACCGGGCTCGACTGGCTCTTCAGGATCACCCAGCGCAGGCGCAGGTCGAGGAGGAGCTCCTGGGAGGTGGTGTCGACCGGCGTCTCGGCGCCGCCCGCCGCCTTCACCTTCGTGCTGATGGTGAGGTGGCGCGTGTAGCCGATGGTGAGGCCGAGCCCGCGCATGAAGCCCTTGGTGGCCAGCGTGAGCGGGAAGAAGCCAGCGCGCAGCGTGAACTCGGGGTACATGCCCCCGTCGTAGCTGGACGGCGGCGTGGAGCCGCTCGGCGTGACCAGGTCGATCGCGGCGCGGCGCGACGAGAGCCCGACCGCGATGGAGACATCGAAGAGGCCGGCCAGGTCGCGGCCCGAGCCGTAGGCGCTCTTCCGCACGCCCTCCTCGTCGTCGTCACCGCTGCTCACGTGCTCGTCGCCCTCGTCGCCCTCGTGGTGCCCCTTGCTGCGCGCGGCGACCTTCTTCGGCTTCGCGCGCGGCTTCGGCGGCGGCTCTGGCTTGTACTCGGGGACAGGCTCCGGCGGCGGGCGGCGCACCACGGGCTTCGGCTCCGGCGGCGGCGGCTTGACCTTCGGCTTGCCGCGCGCGAAGTGGCCGTCGGCGGCGATGGTCACGCAGGCGCCGCCGATGGCGACTCCGGCGGCGGCGAGCTTGCGGTTGCCCCGGACGGTGGCGGCGCGGCGCCCGAGCACGTCGCCGGTGCCGCCGTCGTGGACGGTCACCGTCAGCGTGATCTTGCGCCCCTTCTTCTTCACCACGCCCTTGACCACGGCGTCGCACTTCAGCTTGGTGCAGATCGCCACCATGCCCTCGGCGGTGCTGCCGTCCACGCTGAGCTCGTCCGCGGCGTCCTCGTACGCGCCGGGGCGGACCTGGATCACCTTCTTGCCGAGCCCTTGCAGCACCCCGGAGCGCGCAGCCGCACCGCCGGCGCCGGCAAAGGTCAGCACCACCACCTTGCGCTTCGCCGCCTCGGCCGGCTGCGCGACGAGCAGGCTCAGGCAGACGAGCGGAGCGAGCCGGTTGAGGAACGTCATGTTCGCGGCCTCCGGGCGCGGTCTGGCCGCCGCCCTGATTACCCTACCTCACATGGTACGCCGGTCTCAATACTTCCTCCGCCCCGCGCGCCCCCGGGTCTGGTCAGGAGCGAGCCTGGACTGTAGATTATGGGGACACCATGCCGACCGCCGAGACGGGGATCGCTGCGGCCGTGAAGAGCGGCAACCTGCGTCGCGCAGTCGAGCTCCTCCTCGACAGCTATCAGGAGGAGCTCTTCAACTACTGCGCGCGGCTGGTCGGCCTCGAGCAGGCGGCGCTGCTCCACCAGCACACGCTGGTGACCGCCTTCGACAACGTGCAGGCGCTGGAGGACGCGCCCTCGGCGCGGGCCTGGCTGTTTCGCATCGCGCGGGGGCTGATCCTCCAGCACCAGCGCCGCGACCTGCACGAGTTCCCGGCGGCGCGCGAGGCGACCTACGTGCCGGTCGCCGGGCCCGCCGACGCCCCGGCCCCGCGTCTCGGCGAGGGCGGCGCGGCGGCGCTCGCGAGGCTCGACCCGCAGGTGCTCGAGGTGCTGCAGCTGTCGCTCTGGCACGGGCTGCAGCTGACCGAGGTGAGCCACGTGCTCGATCGGGCGGTGGCGGAGGTGCGGCGGTTGGCGAGCCACGGGCTCGGGGCGCTGGCGATGGAGGTCCCCGATCCCTCGGCGGCGCCCTCATGACGCTCGCGCGCGAGACGAGACCCAGCGACGGCTTCCGCGTCCTCGACGGGAAGGGCTGCGTCACCCTGGAGGTCATGTGCTACGCGGAACAGCTCACGCCCGAGCAGCGCGCCGCGGTGGAGCGCCACACGAGGACGTGCAGCCTCTGCGCCCAGCAGCAGGCCGCGCTGGCGCGGGCCGTCGACCGCTTCCGTCAGGCTCGCCCGCGCCTGCACTTGCCGCCCGAGCTGAAGCTGCTCGTCCGGCAGGCGGCGCTGCGCGCGCTGGTGGCGCGGCGGCGCGCGGCCGGGATCACCGCCAAGCTCGCGCGGTACCGCCCGCGCTGGTATCAGACGCGGCTCTTCGAGGTGATCGTCCTCATCGCGTGCGTCGCGGCCCTCATCGTGGTGCTCCTGTGGTGAGGCTGCTCCTCGCGATCGCCCTCGCCGCGCTCCCCGGCGGCTGCAAGCAGGCGCCCGCCGCGCCGACGCTGAGGGTGCAGGTCGGCGCCGCGCGCACGCAGCTCGAGCTCCGCGAGCCCGTCGTCGCCTTCGCGGCCGGCCCCGGCGAGCTCTTCGCCGCGGGCACCGCGAAGGGCGAGGTCGTGCTCCACGCGAAGGGCGCCGCGCCGCGCCGGCTCGAGGCGGTGCACGACGGGCCCGTCGTCGCGCTCGCCTTCGCCGCCGACGGCTCCGGCCTGCTCAGCGCCGGCGGACGCGTGGCCGCCTGGTGGGACCTACCGGCAGGCAAGCTCGCGCACAAGGTGCAGGGGCCGCAGCAGCTCACCGCGGCTGCGCTGCGGGAGCGGCCAGGCGGCCTCGAGGTCTACTTCGGCACCGCGCAGGGGTCCATGCTGCGGTGGGATCCGTCGACGACGCGGGCGACCCCGCTCCGCGATCTCGCCTGTCCGGCCTGGCCGGTCAACGCCGAGAAGCGCACTGCGCCCGAGGCCGAGCGCTGCCCCTACGGGACCTACGTCGAGGCCGAGGACGGCAGCGGCGCCGCCTGCGTCTACGCGGTGACCGCGATCGGTGTCGCGGGCGTCGAGCTGGCGCGCGCCTGCCGCGAGGGGTCGCTGCACCTGCGCGACCTGGCGAGCGGCAAGGGCAACGGCGCGACCGCCGGGTTCCTGCGCACCCTGACGCCGCTCCAAGGAGGCCGCTGGCTCCTCGGGCGCGACGAGGGCGAGCTGCGCGTCTTCGACGCGGGCAGCCGCGCGGTCGTCAAGGAGCTGCGCCCCTCGGGGACCCCCGACGCGGCCGCCGCGAGCGGCGAGCTGCTCGCCGCGGCGCACGGCGGCGTCGTGCGGCTCTGGCAGACGAGCGGGCCGGCGAGGGAGCCAGCGGCGAGCGTCGAGGTGAGCGGCCGCGTGGTCTGGCTGCAGCTCCAGGGCGCCCCGCCGCTGCTGCGCGTCCTCGACGGGCGTGGCCGCCTCTCCGCCTACTCCCTCACGCTCTCGCACGCGGCGCCGCCCCGCTGAGTGCTCGCTCGACGCTACCGCGACGTGACGCCGATCACCGATCGTGCTGCTGACGGACGCAGGCTTGCGTCACGGCAAGCGAAAGGGCATGTTTTGGGCTTGCCATTTTGGATCCAGGGGGGGAAATATCGCGCAGGTCCGCGAGGCGGACACCGGTAGCGACACTCAGAAAGGAAGCAGCCATGGTCACCTCACCCGCGGAGATCAAGCCGGCCGAAGGCAAGCTTGGGGTCCTCCTGCCTGGGCTCGGAGCGGTCAGCACCACCTTCATCGCGGGCGTCGCGGCGGTCCGCCGCGGCCTCGCGCTCCCGATCGGGTCCCTCACCCAGCTCGGCACCATCCGCGTGGGCCTGCGCACCGAGGCCCGCTTCCCCAAGATCAAGGACTTCGTCCCGCTCAGCCGGCTCGAGGACCTCGTCTTCGGGGGCTGGGACGTCTTCGAGGACGACACCTACGAGGCCGCCGTCAAGGCCGCGGTCCTCGAGCGAAGCCTGCTCGATCGCGTGAAGGAGGACCTGGTCGCGGTCCGGCCGATGAAGGCCGTCTTCTCCAGCGACTACGTGCGCAAGCTGCACGGGACCTGGGTCAAGCAGGGCAAGACCAAGATGGACCTGGCCGAGCAGCTGATGCAGGACATCGCCACCTTCAAGGAGCAGCACGGCTGCTCGCGCATGGTGATGGTCTGGTGCGCCTCGACCGAGGTCTACCTGAAGCCCTCCGACGCCCACTTCAGCCTCGAGCGCTTCGAGGAGGCGCTCAGGACCAACGACCCGTCGATCGCGCCCTCGATGATCTACGCCTACGCCGCGCTCAAGTCGGGCGTCCCCTTCGCCAACGGGGCGCCCAACCTGACCGTCGACATCCCGGCGATCCGGCAGCTCGCGCGCGAGCGGCACCTGGCCATCGCGGGCAAGGACTTCAAGACCGGCCAGACGCTGCTGAAGACGGTGATCGCGCCGGGCCTCCGCGCGCGCCTGCTCGGCATCCGCGGCTGGTTCTCGACCAACATCCTCGGCAACCGCGACGGCGAGGTGCTCGACGATCCCGACGCCTTCCACACCAAGGAGGTCAGCAAGCTCGGGTCGCTCGACTACATCCTGCAGCCGGAGCTCCACCCCGAGCTGTACGGTGAGCTCTACCACAAGGTCCGCATCAACTATTACCCGCCCCGCGGCGACAACAAGGAGGGGTGGGACAACATCGACATCTTCGGGTGGCTCGGCTACCCGATGCAGATCAAGGTCGACTTCCTCTGCCGCGACTCGATCCTGGCGGCGCCGATCGTCCTCGACCTCGCGCTGTTCATGGACCTCGCGCAGCGCAGCGGCATGCGCGACATCCAGGAGTGGCTGAGCTTCTACTTCAAGAGCCCGATGGTCGCCCCGGAGATCTACCCGGAGCACGACCTCTTCGTGCAGCTCCTGAAGCTGAAGAACACCCTCCGCTACCTTCGCGCCGAGGACCAGCTCACGCACCTCGGGATCGAGTACTACGACTGAGCCGCGCACACTCGAACGCCGGCGCTCGAGTGCCGCGAACACGAGGGGGGCGCTCGCTCGGCGAGGCGTGATAGCATCGCCGCCGTGAGCCCACGCGGATCGCTTCGCCTGCCCCTGGCCCTCCTCCTGCTGCTCGCCGCTCCTGGCTGCCACACGCTGCTGCCCTTCGCGTCCGGGGATGCGGCCTGGCGCGCTGATGGCGCACGAGACGGCAGCGGCCCGCTCCCCGAGCTCCTCTCCGGCGACCACCTCCTGACCCAGGGGGAGGGGGGCGCCGTCGACGCGCGGCTCGAGGCGCGCTCGCCCGACGCAGCGCGGGCGGAGGCCGGCAGCGACGCGACGGCACCCGTCTGGGTGTCGAAGCAGGTGGGCACCGACGCCCTCCTCGGGCTCTGGCAGCCGCCGGGGCACGGCCAGGTGCTCGTCCTCGGCGATGCGTGCAAGGCCTTCTGGCTCGACCCGCTGACCGGCGTGAGCACCTCGGTCTCTCTCGGCGCTGGTTGCACCGCGGCCTACTCGCTCTACGCCGCCGCCGGCGCGAGCGCGAGCGACTACTTCGTCGTCGGGCACAACAACGGGAAGGTCCTTCGCGTGACCGCCGGGAGCCTGCAGCCGGACGAGTGGACCACGCCCGACTACTCCCGCGGGCTGGTGCGCTCCTGGAGCGGGGCGCTGATCGCCGTCGGCCACGACGGCTCCACGCCGACCGGCTGGGCCGCGCAGCGGGGGGACGACGACAAGTGGCACCCGTGGGACAAGCTGGCCTACGTCGCGGACCTCCTCGGCGTGGCCTCGTCGGGCTCGACGGTGCTGATGGTCGGGATCAACGGGACCATCCTGCGGCTCCCCGCGACCGGCGCTGGCCAGCCCTTGTCGGAGAGCTCCGGGACGACGAACGACCTGCGCCACGTCTGGAGCGCCGCCGATGGGAGCTGGGCCGTGGCTGTGGGCGAGGGGCCGACGCTGCTCCAGCACAACAGCGCCCTCGGGACCTGGACGCCACGGACCCTCGCCTCGCTGCCGGCCGGGCTCCTGCGGCTGCACGGCGTCTGGGCCGCGAGCCCGTCGCGGGTCTTCGTGGTGGGCTCGGGCGCCTCGAGCAGCAAGCAGCCCTGTGACGAGCTGAGCAGCGACGCGAAGGGCTGGCTCCTCGAGCTCGACCTCACGGCGACCCCGCCGACGGTGAACGACACGCAGCCGGCGACGAGCGCGCTCTGCACAGTGACCGGCGCGAGCTGGAACGGCAAGACCTACGTCATCGCCGTCGGCGAGAGCGGCGCCGTGCTGCGGCGGGCGCCGTTCTAGCCGCGCGGCGTCGCGTGCGCTAGAAGAACTCCTTCGCCTTCCCCCGCAGCGCGTTGCGGATCATGTCGCCGGCGGCCGGGTCGCCCTTCAGGATCGAGGAGAGCATCGACCTGGCCTGGTCCCAGGTGACGTGCGGCGGCAGCGGCGGGATGTTGGGATCGGTGAGCACGTCGACCACGACGGGGCGGTCCTGCGTCCAGGCCGTGTCCCACGCCTCGGCGAGCTCCTCCGGCCGCTCGACGCGGATGCCGACCAGGTCCACGAGCTGGGCGAAGCGAGCGTAGTCGAGGTCGGGGAGCTCCTGCGAGGGCTCGAAGCGCGTGTCGCCGGCCATCGCCCGCATCTCCCAGGTGACCTGGTTGAGGTCGTTGTTGTGGAGGACGAGGAAGACGAGCCGCGGGTCACGCCAGCGCTGGTAGTACTTCTTCACCGTCAGCAGCTCGGCGAGCCCGTTCATCTGCATCGCGCCGTCGCCGACGCAGGCGATCACCGGGCGCTCCGGGTACGCGAGCTTGGCCGCGATCGCGTAGGGCACCGCCGGCCCCATGGTGGCCAGCGTGCCAGAGAGGCTGGCGCGCATGCCGGGGCGCAGCTTGAGGTCGCGCGCGTACCAGTTCGCCGCCGAGCCCGAGTCGCAGGTGACGATGCAGCCGTCGGGGAGCCGTGAGGAGAGCTCCCAGAAGACGCGCTGCGGGTTGATCGGCTTGCCGTCCATCATCGCGCGCTCCTCGGTGATCTCCCACCAGCGGCCCACCTCGCGCTCGATGCGCTGCCGCCAGCCGCGGTCGTCCTTGCGCTGGAGCAGCGGGATCAGCGCTCGCAGCGTGGTCTTCGCGTCGCCGACCAGGTTCACCTCGTTCGGGAAGCGGATGCCGATCATGCGCGGGTCGAGGTCGATCTGCACGCCGCGCGCCTTGCTGGGCTCGGGGAGGAACTGGTAGTAGGGCATGCTCGAGCCGACGATGAGCAGGGTGTCACAGTGCATCATCAGCTCGTAGCTCGGCTTGGTGCCGAGGAGCCCGATCGAGCCGGTGACGAAGGGCAGGTCGTCGGGGAGCACGTCCTTGCCAAGGAGCGCCTTGGCCACCCCCGCGCCGGTCAGCTCGGCGACGGCGAGGAGCTCCTCGGCGGCGCCCCGCGCGCCCTGACCGACCAGCATCGCGACCCGCTCGCCCTCGTTGATCACCCGCGCCGCGCGCTGGAGCTCCGTCGGTGACGAGCAGAGCGGCACCTGCGCGAAGCCCACCTCGCCCGGCACGTAGTGAAACTTGTGCGGCGTCTCCGGGACCGCCTTCTCCTCCTGCAGATCGGCCGGGAAGATCAGGCAGGTCACGTTGCGCTCGGCGGCCGCGATGCGCAGCGCGCGGTCGAGCACGGCCGGGAGCTGCTCCGGCACCACCACCGTCTGCACGTACTCCTGCGCGACGTCCTTGAAGAGGACGTTGAGATCGACCTCCTGCTGGTGGCTCCCGCCGAGCGCGGTGCGCGCCGTCTGCCCGACGATGGCGAGGACCGGCTGGTGATCGAGCTTGGCGTCGTAGAGGCCGTTGAGCAGGTGGATCGCGCCGGGGCCCGAGGTCGCCAGGCAGACGCCCACCTCGCCGGTGAACTTGGCGTGCGCGCAGGCCATGAACGCCGCCATCTCCTCGTGCCGCACCTGGATCAACTCGGGCTCGTTGCCGGCGCGGTTGAGCGCGCCGAGGATGCCGTTGATGCCGTCGCCGGGGTAGCCAAAGATCCGCGTCACGCCCCACTCGCGGAGCCGCTGCAAGAGGAAGTCGCTCACCGTCATCGCCATCACCCACCTCCTGGCTCGAGCCCGACGCCGGCGCGCCAGTCGTGGAGATCCAGCAACTCCCGTGCCTCCCCAGAGGCCATGGCGGGCTGGAGCACGGCCGCGTCGGTCTGGCGGTGCGGATTCTTCCCCGAGCGCCGCGCCGGCTCACCCAGCGCCGCGCGCCGGCCGTGCTCGTCGTGCGGCGGGTGTCGCGCGCTTGCGCGGCGCCCGCACCGTGGCTCGCTCCTTGCTTGGCGGCCGAGCGGAAAGCGGGAGCGGCGCCGCACAGGCGGGGCGGTCGTGCGCAGCTGCTGCGACCAACAGAAGGTGGTGCATGGCGCGGGTCTTCTCGCCGCGGGCCGACCTGGTCCTGCGGGCCGGGATCATCGTGGTGCTCGCGGCGGTGGTGGCGATCATCTGGGTCGCCATCGAGTGGTACCGCTCCGAGTACTACACGGGGATCGGCTACGCGCTCCACCAGCCGGTGCCCTTCAGCCACCAGCACCACGTCGGCGGCGAAGGCTTCGACTGCCGCTACTGCCACTTCTCCGTGACCCGCTCGAGCAGCGCGGGGATCCCGACGACCGACACCTGCATGACCTGTCACTGGCAGCTCTGGACCCAGGCGGCGGTGCTCGCGCCGGTCCGCGCGAGCTGGCGCACGGCGCGGCCGATCCGCTGGCAGCGGGTGCACGTGCTCCCTGGCTATGTCTACTTCGATCACTCGATCCACGTCAGCAAGGGCCTCGGGTGCTCGACCTGCCACGGCCCCGTCGATCGCATGGCGCTCGTCTACCGGGTCGCCTCGCTGGAGATGCGCTGGTGCCTCGACTGTCACCAGGCGCCAGCGAAGAACCTCCGGCCCGTGGAGCAGATCTTCAACATGGAGTGGCAGCCGCCGCCCGATCAGCAGGCGGCGGGCCGCGAGCTGCAGCATCGGTACCAGGTGGAGAGCCTGACCAGCTGCTCCACCTGTCATCGGTGAGGGTGAGGACGGCATGAGCGGCAGAGACGACGCAGGACCGGGGCCCCTCTGGCGGACGCTGGACGAGGCCGCGGGTGGTGCGGTGAGCCGCCGCGAGCCCACGCGCGTCCTCGGCCGGCGTGAGTTCCTCGCCGGCGCGACCGCCTCGCTGGCGCTCGCCGGCCTCGCCTGCGCTCCGCCGGAGGCCCAGCCGCTCGTGCCGCACGCTCGCGACGAGCTGGGCCAGGGCCCGGCCGAGCTGGTCAGCTTCGCGACCGCGCTCTCGCGAGGCGGCCGCGGCCTCGGCGTGCTGGTGACGAGCTATATGGGGCGGCCGATCAAGATCGAGGGCAACCCCGACCACCCCTCGAGCGTCGGAGCCACCGACGCGATCACCCAGGCGGAGCTCGACC
>JAKLHH010001059.1 GCA_022710245.1 Myxococcota bacterium | reverse complement strand
TCGGCCACGCTGGCGAGGACGCCGTCGGCGACGTCGCGCACCGGCGCGCCATAGTAGGCCAGGTCGTTGATGCCGATGAGCAGCACCACCACGCGCGGCGCGAGGCCCTCGAGCGCCCCGTGCTGCAGGCGCCAGTGCAAGTGCCGCGTGCGGTCGCCGGAGATGCCGAGGTTCAGCGGCCGGTAGCGCTCGAGGTGCCGCTTCCAGATCGCCGCGCCCGCCCCCAGCCAGCCCGAGGTGATCGAGTCGCCGACCAGGACCACCTGCGCGCGGGCGCGCTCGGGGGCCTTGCACTGCTCCTCGTGGCGCGCTCTCCACCAGGCCGCGGTGCGCGGCGCCGGTCGCGGCGCCCTCGCCAGGGCGGGCTCCCCGACGAGGAGCCCGGCGAGGAGCAGCAGCCAGGCGAGCGAGCGCGGGGTCATCGGTGAGCTCATGTTCTCACAGACGAGAGGCGTCGCCTCAGCGCTGAGCACGGGTGCGCCCGGAGGGCATGACGCACCTTGACATGGCCGGCGCTGACTTCGATAACCACCAGGCGGGTCGTTCCATCTCGTGAGCAGACCGCCAGGAGGTCTTCCGATGCGACAGCAGCTCTCCTTGATCTTCCTCTCACTCCTGCTCCCTGCCTGCTCCTCGGACGGGACCTTCCGCCCCCCCGAGGCCAGCACGCCCGACACCGGCTCCCACACCTACGACGGCATGCCCGGCCTCCCCGACGGCTGCCGGTGAGCCCGCAGGCCTGGGCCTTCGCGTTCTGGGGCGGCGACTTCTGGATCTTCCACCGCGCGAACGTCCTCGAGCACACCAAGATCTACCAGGTCAAGCGGGCCGACGGCTCCATGACCAAGGCGATGGACGACTCGGGGTACAACATCGTCGGCGCGGGCGTCTCCACCTGCGCGCCCATCTCGATCGACTAGCGGCACCTACTTCGCGGCCAGGTACCCCTCGGCCCGGAGCAGCTCGGCGGTGAGCACGGCGCCGCCCGCCGCGCCGCGCACGGTGTTGTGCGAGAGGCAGACGAAGCGCCAGTCGAAGAGCGGATCGGGTCGCAGCCGGCCGATGGTGACGCCCATGCCCCGGCCCGCGTCCCGGTCGAGCCTCGTCTGCGGGCGCGCGTCCTCCTCGAAGTAGGTGAGGAAGGGGCTGGGCGCGCTCGGCAGCGAGAGGGCCTGCGGCTTGCCGGCGAACCCGCGCCACAGCGCGATCAGCTCCTCCTTGCTCGCCTTCCGCTCGAGGGCGACGAAGACCGCGGCGAGGTGGCCGTCGGTCACCGGCACGCGGATGCACTGCGCCGTGATGACCGGCTCGGTGGCCGGCACGATGACGCCGCCCTGCACGCTGCCCCAGATCTTCTGCGGCTCCCTCTCGCTCTTCTCCTCCTCGCCCTTGATGAAGGGGATCACGTTGTCGACCATCTCGGGCCAGCTCTCGAAGGTCTTGCCGGCGCCGGAGATGGCCTGGTACGTGGCGACCGCGACGCGGGTCGGACGCAGCGCCCGCAGGGGGTGGAGGGCCGGCACGTAGCTCTGCAGCGAGCAGTTGGGCTTCACCGCCACGAAGCCGCGCCGCGTGCCGAGCCGGCGGCGCTGCGCGTCGATGACGGCGACGTGCTCGGGGTTGACCTCGGGGATCATCATGGGGACATCGGGCGTCGCGCGGTGCGCCGAGTTGTTCGACACCACCGGCGTCTCGTGCCGGGCGTAGTCCTCCTCCAGCCTCGCGGTCTCGTCCTTCGGCATGTCGACGGCGCAGAAGACCAGGTCGACCTGCTCGGAGATCCTGCCGACGGCCGCGGCGCTCTCGACGACCAGGGCGGCGGTGCGGGCCGGGACGGCGGTGCTCATGGCCCAGCGGCCCTTCACCGCGTCGGCGTAGGGCTGGCCGGCCGACCTCTCGCTCGCCGCGACGAGGGTGACCTCGAACCACGGGTGCTGCTCGAGGAGGGACACGAAGCGCTGGCCGACCATCCCCGTCGCGCCCAGCACTCCGACCTTCAGCTTCTGCTGCTGCGTCTGTGACATCACTCGCTCCTGGCGCGGGGAACCGTAGCAGGCGAGCGGGGGGCTGCCAAGCTGTGGGGCGACCGAGTCGCTGAGCGTTGACAGTTGTGGGACATCCCCGCCGAGCTGTGGCAATGCTAGTCGAGGTCATGCTCACGCGCCGCACCACCCTCGAGTCCCTCGCGCGAGCCCTCGCGCGGCCCCTCGCGCGGCTCGATCCGCCAGCGCCGGCGAGCGCCGCCGTGGTCCTCGGCGCGCCCACCTACCCGGACGGGTCGCTGTCGCGCGCCGCCGAGGAGCGCGTCCTCGCCGGGGTCCACCTCTACCGGCTCGGCCTCGTCCCGGTCGTCTGCTTCACCGGCGGGCCGATGGGGTCCGGCGCGACCGAGGCGGAGGCGGTGGCGATGGCGCGCCGTGCCCGCGCCGAGGGGCTGCCCGAGGCCGCGCTCCGCGTCGAGCCCGCCGCGCGCCGCACGCGCGAGAACGCGCTCCGCACGGCGGAGCTCCTGCTCCCCGAGGGACGGCGCCGCGTCTGGCTGGTCACGCAGCCCTTCCACACGCGGCGGGCGTGCCACTGGTTCCGGCGGGCGGGCTTCGAGCCGCTGGGCTGGCACATCGAGGACAGCCTGCAGTACCTCGACGCGGGGTGGACGCTGCGCCAGGTGCTCCGCGAGGTCGCGGCGTGGGGACGGACGCCCGTCGAGGGGGCGCTTCGCGGGTGAGGGGGACTGGCGGGGTGAGGTCTAGCTCAGAGGCCGACGACCGTGCAGGTGCCCTGGGTGCAGGCCGCGGTGGTCGCCATGCACTTCACCATGGGGCAGATCATGTTCACGGTGGTGCAGTGCTGCTCCCAGCTCGCCTGGAAGAGGTCCGCGGCCGCCAGGTTGACCGCGGTGCTCGGGCAGATCCGGCAGTAGCAGTCGGCGGCGCTGCTGACGAGGTGGCGGTACACCGTGGTCGCGCAGTCCGCGTCGGTCGCGCAGGCGGTCGGCGAGAACGTGGTCACGATGCGGGTCCAGAACTGGGAGGCCTCGAGGACCTTCTTGCCCTTCACCGTCTTGTTGACGCCGGCGACGAGGAGCGAGTCGGGGCCCTGCAGCGCGCTCGCGAGCTTCGCGGCGTGGACGCCGGCGAACCCGTAGATCGTCGTCGAGGACGTCGAGTTGAGCTTGGCCTCGTGGTACTGGACCGGGCACGGCGCCTTGATGCACTTGATCGGGTTCGGGTCGACCCGGTACGTGGTGCCCGTGGCGACGACGCCCGAGGCCGCGTTCCGCCAGGCCTCGGTCACGCTCAGCGTGCCCAGCGTCTGCCCGTTCCAGATCAGCTTGCCGAGCTTGCCGCGGAGGAGCTCGGCGGCGAGGTTCGAGCGCGTGTCAGCCTCCTCGTCCCCGGTGAGCTTCAGCGGGGCGAGGTCCATCGACGCCAC
>JAKLHH010001058.1 GCA_022710245.1 Myxococcota bacterium | reverse complement strand
GCAGCGGGGGCGAGCGCGAGGAGCAGAGCAATGGAGCGAATGATAGATCCCTTCCTTCCTTTGGTTCGCTAAGCGAGTAAGACGGACCACAGATAACGCGGCCGATGCAGCCGGGTCAAGGGGTCTGTGGCCAGCTGTACCTAAAGGTGCGGCGCTCGGCGCAGATGCCGCGCCATGGCCCGGAGGTAGGGGGTCAGCATCAGCAGGGAGATGAGGGCCGGCGCTGCCTGGGCCAGGATGAGGAGGATCGGGGGGCGGATGACGAAGATGGCGGTCTCCGGGGCGACGCGCAGCCGCAGCCAGATCAGGAGCCCGACGGAGGCGAGCTCGCCAAGCGCGGCGAGGAGGAGCAGCAGCAGACCCCAGGTGCGGTGGAAGGCCAAACCGACCAGGCCCAGCCCGGCGACCAGGATGAGCGTCGCGAGGAGCGGCCGAGCGAGGGGGCGAAGCGCGTAGAGCTGCGCCAGCACCAGCGCCTGCGCGAGCGCCAGCCATCGCAGCGAGCCCAGCAGCGCGCTCGTCCGCGCCCAGGGGTTGAAGCGGCCGGGGCTGCCCTCGTAGCTGGCGCGCATGGAGCCGCCGCAGAGGAGCCCGATCACCGCCAGCTCTCCGGCGAGGTGCAGCCACCATGCAAGGTCCGGCCACCCGAGCCCCTCGACCTCAAACCGGAGCACAAGCCAGAGAACCTTCAGCGACACGACCGCGCTCATGAAGCAGATGGTCAGCCAGCGGCCCCAGAAGCAGCGCGCCCCAACCCCGACCAGCGCGAGGACGAGCAGGCCAACATAGGCCGGATCGAGGATGTACGGACCGCCCCAGAGCGCCGAGACGGTGGGGGCGACGTCCCATGCAAACGCGAGGAGGATACCGAGCGCGAGGAGCTGTCGTGCGCGAGCCAGCGGCGGGAGGTGGGTCATGGCGGTACGACCTCCGTGGACCCGATCGGTTCCACCCTGACTTCTCCGCCATGGTCATGATGTCTCGATCCGGCGGCCCTCCCTCGCCGCGATCGCCTCTCGGCCCGTCCAACCGCGCGAGATCTCGTGACCTGTTCTGGTACAGCTCCTGCTCAAAGTGGCACTCGAAGAGGAGGAACTCATGGCTCGACGATGCACCTGCAGCCTCACCATCGCCGCTCTGACGCTGCTGACGCTGCCGGGCGCGACCCGGGGCGGTCAATCGGGCGCCGCCGCGACCTCGGACACGCGCACGCATCAGCACGCGCGGGTCTCCGTGCCGGCCGGCCCCTTCACGATGGGGAACGACGGCAAGGGCAACCCCGACGAGCAGCCCGCTCACCGGCCGCGGTTGAAGTCCTTCAGCATCGATCGCACCGAGGTGACGAACGCGGAGTACGCGCGGTGCGTGGCGGCGCGGGCCTGCAGCGCTCCGCTCGCGTCGACCTCGAAGACACGCCCTCGCTACTTCGGAGACCGTCGCTTCGACCGCTTCCCGGTGGCGAACGTGAGCTGGCACCAGGCGGCCGAGTTCTGCCGCTGGGCGGGTGGCCGGCTCCCGACCGAGGCCGAGTGGGAGAAGGCCGCGCGAGGCGACAAGGACCGCCGCACCTACCCGTGGGGCGACCGGCGCCCCGACTGCAGCCTGGCCAACTTCGGCGGCCCGGACGGCTGCGGCGGTGACACCGCCGAGGTCGGGGGACGGCCAGCGGGGCGGAGCCCCTACGGCGCCCTCGACATGGCGGGCAACGTCTGGGAGTGGGTCTCCGACTGGTATGACTCGTCCTACTACAAGAAGGCTCCGGCCAGGGACCCAGCGGGCCCGCGCTGGGGCTCCTTCAAGGTGATGCGCGGCGGCTGCTTCGACACGGCCCCCGAGGGGCTCCGCGTCTCCTGCCGCAACCACGACCTCCCCACCTCGGCGCAGCCCAACGTGGGGTTCCGCTGCGCGAGGTCCGGTCGATGAAGCGCGCGCTCCTCGGTGGCCCCGCCGTCGCGCTGCTCGCGGCGCTGTCCCTGAGCTCGTGTCAGGCTCCGCGCACCGAGCCCGAGCCCGAGGCGGCGACCCCGACGGTGGCGGCGCCGTCGGCTGCGGCGCCACAGGCAGCGACGCCCGGCTTCCGCGCCGAGTGGGTCCGGCGGCTGATGCGGCCCGAGCAGGCGCCGGCCCTCGAGCGACCGCGCGCGCTGCCGGCTCGAGGCGCGCCGCTGCGCGGCCAGGAGCGGGTGATCGGGGTCAGCCTCGACGGTGGCCACGCCCGTGCCTACCCGCTCAACGTCCTCGCCTACCACCGCGTGGTCAATGACCTGCTCGCCGGCGCCCGCGTCACCGTCGCGCACAGCCCGCTCTCGGGCGCCACGCTCTGCCTCCGCGGCGCGGCGCGGCTGCAGCACAGCGGCGCGGTGCACGAGAGCGATGACGTCCTCGTCGAGGCCGGGCGCCCCGGCGCGCGCTGGTCCGTCCTCCTCGGCCGGCGCGTCGCCGGCGAGGGGGCCGGCGGCGCGGTGGCGATCCCCTGCGTGGTCACCAGCTGGCGCGCGTGGCGGACGCTGCGCCCGTCGACGGACGTGGTCTGGCCGGCGCGGCCCGTGCTGGGCTTCGACTACCGGCAGGATCCCTGGACGTGGTACCGCGCCGACCCGGGGCACCTGGTGGCGCCGGTGCACTACGTCGATCTGCGGCTCCCGCAGAAGCAGCCGGTGCTCGGGCTGCCGCTGGGGGGGCGCGCCGCGGCCTTCCCGCTCCCCGCCCGCGGCCGCCGGGTGCTCAACACTCGCGCCGGCGGGCAGCCGCTGCTCGTCGTCCTCGACGAGACGGGGCTGGGTGCGGCGTACCGGCGGCGCGTGGACGGGCGCGCGCTGCGGTTCGTGCGCGCAGGGGCGCTGCTCGAGGACGAGCTCACGCGCAGCCGCTGGAACCTCCTCGGCGAGTCGATCGCCGGACCGCTCGCGGGCAAGCGCCTGGAGCGCGTCGACGGAGGGGTCTCGCTCTTCTTCGCCTGGGCGGCGCACCACCCGGGCACCTCGATCGATGGCTCGAAGGACGAACAGGAACAACAGCTCGCAACCCGGAGGGATGACGATGAACGCTAGAGCTCGCTGGACCCTGTGCGCGAGCGCGCTGCTCGCTGGCTGCGCGCTGCTCGCGCCCGCGCGACCGGCCCGCGCCTGCGGCGGGTTCTTCTCGGAGCACCAGAGCGAGGTGGTCGCGATGAGCGACCTGCGCGTGCTGCTCGTGCGCCAGGGCGACCGGGTCGACCAGTACGTGCAGATCGGCTACCAGGGCAAGTCGGCGCGCTTCGCCTGGGTCTACCCCGTCGCCAGCAACCCGGAGGTGGAGGAGGTGAAGTCGTCGCCCTTCGCGGCGCTCGACGAGCTGACCCGGCCGCGCATCAACATCGGCGTGCCGTCCTCGGGCGGCGGCGGGTTCGGCTGCGGCGCCGCGGCGATGGACGCGAAGGGGGGCGGGCGTGAGGTCG
>JAKLHH010001057.1 GCA_022710245.1 Myxococcota bacterium | reverse complement strand
GTCCCGGGGGCGCGCATGACTGACGTCACCCTCCAGGCCGAGGACCACGGCCTGCAGTACGTCGGCGCGTCCCGCATCGAGGGACCGATGGTGGTCGTCGAGCGCGTCCGCGACGTGGGCTACGACGAGCTGGTGGAGATCCTCGATCCGGCGGGCCACCCGCGGCTGGGGCGCGTGCTCGAGATCTCGGACACCCACGCCGTGGTGCAGGTGCTCGAGGGGACGACCGGCCTCTCGAGCCAGGGCGTTCGCGTCCGCTTCCTCGGGCAGAGCCTTCGCCTGCCGGTCTCGCGCCGGATGCTGGGGCGCGTCTTCGACGGACTCGGCCGCCCGGCCGACGGCTGTCCGCCCGCGCTCTCGGCGGAGCTGCGCGACGTGAACGGGCTGCCGATCAACCCCTACGCGCGCCGCTACCCGCGCGAGTTCATCCAGACGGGGCTCTCGGCGATCGACGGCATGAACGCCCTGGTGCGGGGCCAGAAGCTGCCGATCTTCTCCGGCAACGGGCTGCCGCACGACCGCGTCTCGGCGCAGATCCTCCGCCAGGCGCGCCTGCGCGACGAGCGGGCAGGGCAGTTCGCGATGGTCTTCGCCGCCATGGGCGTCAAGCACGACGTGGCGGAGTTCTTCATCCGCAACTTCCGCGAGTCGGGCGCGCTCGCCCGCGCGGTGATGTTCTTCTCCCTCGCCGACGCGCCCAGCGTGGAGCGCCTGCTGACCCCGCGCGTGGCGCTCACCCTGGCCGAGCACCTGGCCTTCGACTGCGGGCTGCACGTGCTCGTCCTCCTCACCGACATGACGAACTACTGCGAGAGCCTGCGCGAGGTGGGCACGGCGCGCGGCGAGATCCCCGGCCGCAAGGGCTACCCGGGCTACCTCTACTCGGACCTGGCCAGCCTCTACGAGCGCGCGGGCCGCATCGAGGGCTCGCCCGGCTCGATCACGCAGATCCCGATCCTCACCATGCCCGCCGACGACATCAGCCACCCGGTGCCCGACCTCACGGGCTACATCGCCGAGGGGCAGATCGTCCTCGACCGCGACCTCTTCCAGCGCGGGGTCTACCCGCCCATCGCCGGCCTGCCGAGCCTCTCGCGCCTGATGAAGGACGGCGTCGGCGAGGGCATGACCCGCGCGGACCACGCGCCGCTCGCGAGCCAGCTCTTCGCCTGCTACGCCTACGTCAAGCGGGTGCGCGGGCTCGCCGACGTCATCGGCGAGGAGGAGCTGAGCGCGCTCGACAAGCTGTACCTCGGGTTCGGCGTGGCCTTCGAGACGCGCTTCCTCACCCAGGGCGAGCACGAGGACCGCTCGATCGAGGCCACGCTGGAGCTCGGCTGGGAGGTGCTCTCGCTGCTCCCGCGCGAGGAGCTGCACCGCGTGGGCGAGGCGCTGCTCGACCAGCGCTACCGGCCGCGGTCGGCGGGCCCGGTCGCGCGCCCGGCGGGCGAAGCCGCGTGAAGGGGGAGGGCGCATGGCCAGGCTCAACGTCGCCCCGACGAAGTCGAGCTTGCTGCTGCTGAAGAAGCAGCTCGCCTTCGCCGAGGAGGGCTACGACCTCCTCGAGCAGAAGCGCCAGATCCTCATCTTCGAGCTGATGCGTCGCCTGGGCCGCGCCCGCGAGCTCGAGGAGCGGGTCGCGGCCGCGCTCGGGCTCGCCCACGCGGCGCTGCGGGAGGCGACGCTCGAGCTCGGCTCGGCGGCGCTGGGCCGCGCGGCGCTGGCCGTGCGCATGGATCACCAGGTCGAGCTCGCGGAGCAGCGCCTGATGGGGATGAGCCTGGCCAGCGTCACGGTCCGCGCCGAGCCCTGCAGCCCGCGCTTCGGGGTGGGCGGCACCTCGGCGCGCACCGACGAGACCATGCGCCGCTTCGTCGCGCTGCTCCCGCTCCTCGGGGAGCTCGCCGAGCTGGAGACCGCCGTGCTGCGCCTGGCGCGCGAGCTGCGCAAGACGCAGCGCCGCTGCAACGCGCTCTCGCGGATCTTCATCCCGGACTACCGGGAGACCATCGGCGCCATCCTCGCGGCGCTCGAGGAGCGCGAGCGCGAGTCGTTCGTCATCCTGAAGATGATCCGGGACCGCCTGGCCGGCGGCTGAGCCCGCTCGGCGGCCCTGGGCGGCCTTTGTCGGCGCGCCTTCGTCTGCTAGGGAACGAGGCCGATCACGAACCCGCCCGAGACGGGGACGCCGCAAGGCGGAGCCAGGGCTCCTCCTGCTCTGCCCGCAACGATCACGCTGCCGCTCCCCCTCGCGACAGCTCGGCCTCCATCAGCAGCAGCGCTGCCGAGCCCCACCACCCAGCGGTACGCGCCGGTCCCGTCATAGCTGGCGACGAAGACGTCGCCACCTCCGGCGCTCGCCAGCGGTCCTGCGCCGAAGTCCACGCTGTCCTGGTAGGTCCCCGTCACGGTGATCTCGCCGCTCGAGCCCGCCGCCACACCGTAGCCCGTGTCGGCGCTCTTGCCGCCGAGGCGCCTCGACCAGCGGAAGCTCCCGGTCGGCCCATAGCTCGCCAGAAAGGCGTTCCACAGGCCCTGACTCACCAGCAGGCCCCCGCCAAAGTCCACGCTGTCCGCGAAGCCGCCCGTCACGGTCACGTTGCCGGCGGCATCCGCCGTCACGCTGTGGGCCACGTCCCAGCCGGCGCCGCCGAGGACCTTCGGCCAGCGGAGGAGGCCGGAGGGCCCGAAGCTGGCGAGGACGATGTCACCGCTGGCGCCCCCCAGCACCTTGCCCCCGAAGCTCACGGCCCCGTCGCAGCTGCCAGCGACCGTCAGGTTCCCGCTGCTGTCCACGGCGACGCTGGTCCCCTCACAGCTGCTGCCGGCGCCCCCGAAGCGTTGCGACCAGCGGTGCTCTCCCGTGGGCCCGTAGCTGGCCACCAGGAGATCCCGAGCGCCGATCTTCGCCAGGTCCTTCCCGCCGAAGTGAGCCGTCTCCGAAGAGCTGCCGGCGAGCGCGAGGTTGCCGCTCGCGTCGATGGCCAGGCCGTTGCCGCTGTCGAAGTCAGCGCCGCCGTAGCGCTGGGACCAGCGGTGCTCGCCGCTCGTCCCGTAGCTCGCCAGGAAGAGGTCCGCGCTGCCCGCGCTGCTGCGCGCTCCGCCGCCGAAGTCCACGGCGCCAGAGAAGTGGCCCGTCAGGACGACATCGCCGCTGCTCTTCGCCGCGACGCCGCCGGCCATGTCCTCGCCCGCGCTGCCGAAGCTCTTCGACCAGCGGTGCTTGCCGGTTGGACCAAAGCTGGCGAGGAAGATGTCAGCGCCGCCGACGCTGCTCAGCTGCTCGCCGCCGAGGTTCATCGTCCCCGACAGGGTCCCGGCGACGATGAGGTTGCCGCTCGCGTCCACGGCCACCGCCTGCGGCGTCGCGGCGGGCCCCAGCAGGATCGCCCAGCGGCAGGTGCCCGGGGCTCCGCCATCGCTCTGGTCCCGGGCGTCGGC
>JAKLHH010001056.1 GCA_022710245.1 Myxococcota bacterium | reverse complement strand
ACCGCCGGCCTCCCCACGCTCGCGATGGGCAACTTCACCTGGGACTGGATCCTCGAGGGCTACCTCGACGAGGAGCCCGGCTTCGCGGCGGTGATCGCCGAGGTGCGCCGCCTCTACGCGGGCGCCAGCCGGTACCTCCGCCTGCCGATGAGCGTCCCCGGATCCAGCCCGCTCCCCGAGGACCCGGTGCCGCTCGTGGCCCGGCCGCCGCACCGGCCGCCCGCCGAGATCCGGGCCGAGCTCGGCCTGGCCCCCGACGAGCTCGTGGTCCTGATCAGCTTCGGCGGCTTCGGCGTCGACGGGCTCGACCTCTCCGGCGCCTCGCGGCAGCCGCGCCGGATCCGGTGCCTCACGGATCGCGGCCCCTCGGTCCCGCCGCTCGTCGTCTCCGCCGCGGGGCGCGGGATCCACTACCCGGATCTGATCGCCGCCGCCGACCTGGTGCTGACCAAGCCTGGCTACAGCATCATCGCCGAGTCGATCGCGGGCCGCACCCCGATCGCCTACGCGCCGCGCGACGGCTTCCGCGAGGCCGCCGTCCTCGAGGCCTTCCTGCAGGCGAGCTGGCCCTGCCTCCGCCTCCCGCGGAGCAGCCTCGCCGACGGCTCCTGGGCCGAGGCCGCCGCTGACTTCCTGGCCGTCCCGCCGCCCCTGCCCTCCCTCGCGGCGGATGGAGCTCGCCACGTGGCCAGGCTCCTCGAGGAGGAGGTGCACGCGCGGCCAGCTCCGGGGCCGCTGCCCGGCGTCTGACCCCTCACGATCGCGTCAGAGAAGATCCGGGATGCACGCTCGCACGGCCCTCTTGCCGATCGGCCGGCAGGTGTGCGCGCCGGGACAGTCGGTGTCCGCGCGGCACTGCCGCCGGCAACGCCGATGCTCGACGACGTTCGCGACCAGCTCGACCCCGAGCTGGACGCAGACGAGTCCGGACTTGCAGCCGGTGGCTCCGCCGCACTTCTCACCCTCCGCTGCGGCGGTCAGCCACCTGAAGCCGATGGCGATCAGGGCACAGACGAGGACCGTGGCGATCCCGATCAGCAACCGCCGCCGGGGCGGCTCGGAGACTGGGGAGGAAGACGGGTTCATCGGATCATCCTGTTCGAGTGGGCCGCCCCCTGAGCGAGCACTACGACCGTGACTTCGCGCTCGTCGTGAAGCCCTGCAGTCTGGTGCTACGTGGCGGATAGCGAGATCTTGACGCCACGCGGGGGTCTTCGCCTCGATGGCGGCGCTCAGCAGTGCTGGAGGCAGGAGGTGCACGCGGGGCCAGAGCCTGGCAATATCAACGGATGACCTCGCCCGCTCCCCGCGTCCGCATCGGCATCAGCAGCTGCCTCCTCGGCGAGCGGGTGCGCTTCGACGGCGGCCACAAGCACGACCGCTACATCACCGGCACCCTCGGCCAGTTCTTCGAGTTCGTCCCGGTCTGCCCCGAGGTGGAGTGCGGCCTGCCCACCCCGCGCGAGGCGATGCGCCTCGTCGGCGACCCGGAGCGGCCGCGGCTCCTCACCGTGCGGACCGGCGTCGACCACACGGAGCGGATGCGCGAGTGGACCGCGCGGCGCCTCGGCGAGCTCGAGCGCGCGGAGCTCTGCGGCTTCATCTTCAAGTCGAAGTCGCCGAGCTCGGGGATGGAGCGCGTGCGCGTCTACGACCCGAAGAGCGGCGTGCCGAGCCGCACCGCCTCGGGGCTCTTCGCGGGCGCGTTCATGGAGCGCTTCCCGCTGGTCCCCGTCGAGGAGGAGGGGCGCCTCCACGACCCGCTGCTCCGCGAGGCGTTCATCGAGCGGGTCTTCGCGCTGCAGCGCTGGCGCGAGCTCCTCGCCGGCCACCCGGGCCGCGGCGAGCTCGGCACCTTCCACGCGCGGCACAAGCTGCTGCTGATGGCGCACAGCCCGCGGCTGCTCCGCGAGCTCGGCCGCCTGGTCGCCTCCGGCAAGGGGCGGCCGTCGCGCGAGCTCCTCGACCAGTACGGGGCGCTCTTCCTGGAGACCCTGCGGCAGCGCGCGACGGTGAAGAAGCACGTCAACGTGCTGCAGCACATGATGGGCTACTTCAAGCGGCAGCTCTCCGCCGACGAGAAGCGCGAGCTCGGCGAGGTGATCGCCCAGTACGCGCGGGAGCTGGTCCCGCTCATCGTCCCGGTGACGCTGCTCCAGCACTACGTGCGCAAGCACGAGGAGCCGTACCTGAGCGAGCAGTGGTACCTCTCGCCGCACCCGCTGGAGCTGAAGCTTCGCAACCACGCCTGAGGGTCAGGGGCGCCGGGCCGGCCGGCCGCGAGGAGAGCATGGCGACCGACCCGACCGACCCGACCGACGCGACCGAGGCTGCGCTCCGCGACCTCCTCGCGAGCACGCCCCGCGGTTTCCGGGCCGCCACGCTGCTCTTGCCGCCGCGGGCGCGCGGCCCCGCGGCCGCCGTCTGGGCCTTCTGGCGCCTCGCCACGCGCGCCGTCGAGGATCTCGCGCCGGGGCCGGGGCTGGAGGCGCTGGCTGGCCTCTCGGCCCGCCTCGATCGCATCTACGCCGGAGCCCCCGCGGACCACCCGGTGGAGCGCGCCTTCGCGGCCGTCGCGGCGCGCTACCGTCTGCCGAGGGGCGTGGCCGACGCGATGCTCGAGGGGCTGCGCTGGGATCTCGAGCGGCGCTCCTACGAGCAGCTCGAGGAGCTCCGCGCCTACTGCGTCCGCGCCGGTGCCACCGTCGGGATGACCGTGACCCTCGTCCTCGGCGCGCGGACGGCGCCGGCCCTCGCCCGCGCCTGCGACCTCGGCGTGGCGCTCCAGCTGGTGCGGGTCGTGCGCGACCTCCCCGAGCACCTGCGGCTCGGCCGCCTCTACCTGCCGCGCGCCTGGCTGGCCGAGGTGGGGGTCGACCCGGCGGGCCTCCTCCGCGCTCCGGCCTTCACGCCCGCGCTCGGCGACGTGCTGGGCAGGCTCCTCGACCAGGCCGAGGCGCTCTTTGCCCGCGCCGACGCCGGCATCGCCGCCCTGCCCCGCGACTGCCAGCCGGCCATCACCTCGGCGCGCCTCGTCTACAGCGAGACCGCCCGCGTCCTCCGGCGCGCGGGGCCAAACCCCTTCGCCGGGCACGGCCGGCTCTCGACGGCCCGCAAGCTGACCCTCGTCGCGCGCTCGCTGGGACGCGTGGATCCGGCGCCGCTGCTGTTCGAGGAGCCGCCCCTGCCCGAGGCTCGCTTCCTGGTCGACGCGGTGGTCGCCGCGGAGCCCTCGGGGAGCACAAGCACACGCCTCTGATCATCCCGGAGCTCCGCCGTCACGGAGCTCCGGCGGCGTGCCTTCGAGCAGGGCGCACACTGGAGCCTTGGTGGCGCGGGAGGCGCGCCACCAAGGTCAGGATCTCACTACCAGAAGGAGGCTAGTACCGCGGACCGCGGTCGCCCCCGCCGCCACCTCCGCCCCCGCGGCGCGGCCCGCCCT
>JAKLHH010001055.1 GCA_022710245.1 Myxococcota bacterium | reverse complement strand
GGTCCATCTCGGTGAGGAACGCCTCGAGCGCGGCGAGCTGCACGCCCCAGCCGCGCTTGCCCGTCGAATAGGACGAGTCGAGGAGGAAGAGGTAGTCGCGCGGCCGCGCGCGCCCCTCGGTGGGGAGCTCGGGCCTGAGCGTCGCCATGAAGAAGCCGCCGCGATCGCCGCAGGCGGGGCGGCGCCGGTCGGTCCGCTCCGCTCGCGGCGTCCGCCGCACGGTGTCCACCAGCGCGGCCCCGGTCCCGGTCGCCGCTCCGGCGGCCTCGCTCGCGCAGCGCCCGTCGCGCTCGGCGCGCGCCGGCTCGAAGAGCGCGAGCTGCAGCTCGGGCGGCTCGCTGGCCGGGACGATGTTGGCGACGAAGCTCGCCGCCGGGCGGAAGTCGTTCGCCGCGTAGCGCAGGCGCGTGCCGGTGTTCTCCGCCTCGATCGTCGTCGGGTAGAGCGGCGTCGTCACCTTGCCCACGCCGCGGCTCGAGGCGACGCGCATGTCGATGGCGAAGCGCCCCACCGTGGTCGCCTTGCCGGGGTCCGAGGCGAGCGGGTACTCGTAGCGGTAGCGCCCGTGGCTCGCCGCGAGCGGCTGCGTGTAGGCGAGGATGACCCGGCGCGCGCCGCGCGGCGGGATGGGGAAGATCTTCATCTGGAAGGTGCGACCGCCCACCCACTCGAGGAGCGCGGGGTCGCGCGGGCGGATGGTGTCCTCGACGATCTGGCGGAAGATCTGCCGCGCGCGCTGCCGCTCGACGATCTCGCCCTCCTCGAGGCGGTTGCCGACGTAGAGCGCGAGCCGCGAGATGGTGGCGCCCGCCGGGAGCGGGAAGCGGTAGGTGCCCTCGAGGGTCTGCGCCGAGGCGTTGTAGTAGGACTGCTCGACCTCGGTCCGCGCCACGTTGTCCTGCACCGTGACGCGCACCTCCTGGCTGGCGAGGCGGAGCGCGAGCGAGCGACCCTGGCCGGGGACGCGCGCCTCGAGGGAGCCGATGCCGGGCTGCAGGCTCTGCGCCTGGCCGGGCACCGGGCCGAGCTCGCGGGTCCAGCGCGTCACCTCGGCGAGGTCGCCGCTGACGCTGACGCGCGGCGCGCCGCCGCCCTTGACCACCGCGCGCTCGCCGGCGCCCACCTCGACGCGGCCACCGCTCTTGCCCGCCACCTCGACCGTGCCGCGGGTGACGTCGACGGTGGTCGCCTCGGCCTCGACCTTGACGTTGAGCTTGGTGCCGGTGATCAGCACGGTGCCGCTCGCCGTCTCGAGCTCGACCGGCGACTTGCCGCCGGGCGCGACCTCGGCGAGCACCTCGCCGGCCTTGAGCGCGAGCTTGCGGCCCGGCTTCAGCACGAGGTGCGTGCCCTCGTTGAGGTTGAGGACGACGCCGCTGAAGAGCGAGAGCCGGGCCTGCACGCCGGGCACGGTGCGGAGCGCCGCGTCCGCCGGCACCTGCCCGCCCACCTCGAGCGGCCGCCAGGCGCCGCCCGCGGTCTGCAGCTCCACGCCGCCGGTCTGCAGGCGCGTCGAGCGGATGGTGGTCAGCGCGCCGATGCCGGGCACCGGCGGCGTGTCCTTCTTGGCGGCGGGCCGGGCGGGCTGACAGGCGGTGACGGCGGTGAGGGCGACGAGGGTGGCGAGGGTGGCGACGATCAGGCTCTGCTGGGTGGTGCGGCTCATCGAGGACCTCCGCCGTGCTGCGTTTTCGAAGGGATGTGATCAGATACGCATGGTCTCCAGATTCGGTCTAGGGCTCAGGGACCTGGAGACCGTGAACCCAGCGCGTGGAGCGGAGCCCCATCGTTCGAAGCCCGCGAACTGGCGGCCTGGATCCTGGATCGCGCGGCGGTTCGTCGCGGCCGGGGTGAGGGTGTAGACCCCACGTGTATGGTTGAGGGGCCACCCCGTACTACACCGCTCCACGTTGAACCTGCACAGGATCTTCTCGTCTCGAGGCTGCTGGGGCGCTGGCACCCTCGCTGCATACCTTGGGGCTCGCCACAGGACTGCAGACGGACAGGTGCTGCGATGGGTGATCGGCGATCGCTGAGCACAAGGGACGGCTCTGACCTGAGCAGCTGCGCGCGCGCCCTCTACCCTGCCCTCGCGCTCTGTCTCGGCGCGCTGGCCCTGGGCTGCGGCCTGGAGGAGCCGGTGGAGTTCAACGGCGACATGGTGCGCCCCCTCGGTGCGTCCTGCGGGAGCCGCACCACCATGGCCAAGAAGGGCGTGCCACACATCCTCTACCTCAACCTCGGTGGGGGGACCTTCCACGTGGACGCGAGCTACGCGGACAACTCCGCGACGGGCGCCTCCTCCTTCGCGACAGGCACCCTGTCGCCGCTCTCCATCCAGGATCCCGTCTGGACCGAGAAGCTGGCGGTGGAGGTGCGGCGCCTCTTCGCCCCCTACGACCTCATCGTGACGACGACCCGGCCGGCGAGCGGCGACTACAACATGCTCATGCTGGGTGGGCAGCCGAGCCAGCTCGGCTACACGGGGGGAAACGTCGGCGGTCTCGGGACCCTCGACTGCGGCGACACCAGCGACCGCAACATCGGGTTCGCCTTCGACGCTGGCCTCAAGGCGGACGACCCCTTCAGCGCCGGCGACTACGCCTCGGTCGTGGCTCACGAGGCCGGCCACAACTACGGGCTGGTGCACTCCGACGTCGCCTGCGACATCATGTCGTACGGCGCTTGCTTCGACCCGGTCACCTACGTGGACAACAAGACCTTCCTCGACCAGAACATGCCGCTCCAGGCCGACAGCAAGACCGGCGCCTGGAGCTGCGGGATGAGCACGACGAACTCGCATCAGCTCCTGCTCGCCGCGCTCGGACCCGCGAAGGCCCCGCCGAAGGTCACCATCTCCTCGCCGGCGCCCGGAGCGAAGGTCTCGTCCCCCTTCAAGCTGAGCGCCACCGTCGACACCAGCGGCGTCATGCTCGAGCTCCTCGTCGACGGCGTGGTCACCGCCACGCGCCACGCGCCGCCCTTCGAGTTCGACCTCACGCTGGCCGCCGGCGCGCACACCCTGACGGTCAACGCGCTCGACGCCCAGCAGCACAAGGGGACCACCTCGCTGAGCGTCACGGTCGAGCTCCCGCCGAGCCCGGGCGGGGTGGGGGACGCTTGCCAGGCGAACGCGGACTGCCAGAGCCAGAGCTGCGTCGCCGGGGTCTGCGCGGCGGTGAGCAGCAAGGGCGACGAGTCCTCGTCGCCCACGACGCCCAGTACGCCCGCGCCCACCACGCCTGGCGCCTCCCAGGCAGACACCTCCTCGACCTCGACGACGCCGACGTCCGAGGTGCTGTGGACCGGGGGCTGCGCGCTCGGAGCCGGGCCTGGTCCTCGCGGCAGCGCCTGGCTCTTGCTCGCGCTGGTGCTGGTCCTCGCCGGCCGCTTCCGCCGCCGCTGATCATCCGCCCGCCTCCTCCGCCGGACCTGGAGACCGTGAACCC
>JAKLHH010001054.1 GCA_022710245.1 Myxococcota bacterium | reverse complement strand
GGTGACGTTGATCCCGCCCACCACGGTGAGGAGCCCGAAGGGGATGGCGACCGGGAGGTACTGCAGCGCGCCCTTCATCCCCGCCACGAAGCCGAGGCTGGGGAGCGGCAGGCCGAGGTGGAGCTCGAGCTTCGGCGGCTGGTAGGTGCCGCCGAGCCAGCCGCCGGGGCCGAAGAGGTGGTAGGCGGCGGTGCCGAGCGCGATGGCGACGAAGACGCCGGGGAGCTTGCCGGGCAGCTCGATCTTGGCGACCAGCGTGTAGAGGATGATGCCGAGGGCGCAGAGGCCGATCAGCGGGGTCGCGAAGATGTCGACGAGCGGGACGAAGCCGATCAGCGCGAGGCCGATCCCGGCGAGCGAGCCGAGGAGCCCGGCCTGCGGCACCACCCGCTGCAGCCAGCCGCCGCAGAAGGAGAGCGCGAGCTTGATGACGCCGATGAAGACCATCGTCGCCATGCCGATGTACCAGGTCTGCAGCGCGGCCTGCTCGGGGGTGAGCCCCGCCTGCTTGAGCGCGTTGAAGGCTGGCCCGAGGACGACGAGCGCGATGCCGATGGTGGACGGCGTGTCGAGCCCGAGCGGCATGGCGGTGACGCCCGTCTTGCCGGTCCTGCGCGCGAGGCGGCGGGCCATCCAGGTGTAGATGAGGTCGCCGAAGAGGACGCCGAAGGCGGTGCCCGGGAACATCCGCTTGTAGACGATCTCCGCCGGGTAGTTGAAGCCGAAGATGAGGATGCCGGCGAGGAAGGAGAGGACGGTGAGGTTGTCGAAGGCGAGGCCGAAGAACCCGTTCAGGTCCCCCACCGCGAACCAGGGGTAGCCGCGCTTGCCAGGCTGCTTCATCGAGGTCTCCTCGGGTCAGCTCGTGCCCGGCGAGGATACCCCCCGACGGTGTGGGCAGGCTAGAACATGTGCGCTCGTTGTCAACGATCGTCGACGGTGTGGCGACCAGGAGAAGCCGCGACTTGTCCCTACCCCGCACGGGAGCCCGAGCGATCGGTCGGTCGGACCAGAGACCCTTGTGGGGGCGACTTCCTCGAGCAGCTAGCCACCACGCCGAAGAACACACGCGACTCGCGCCTGCGTCGCATCAAGGACGCGCTGGTCGTGGCCGTCCCGCAGCTCAAGGATCTGGAGCTCTCGCGAGACGAGAGAGGTGTGCCGCACCTCCGCGGACTGTATGAGCACTGGAGGGCGAACGCCGGGTGGCAGACCGAGGATCAGTTCTCTGACGGAACACTGCGACTGATGGGCCTGCTCTGGGTGTTGCTCGACGGCACTGAGCCACTGCTGCTGGAGGAGCCGGAGCTGTCATTGCACCCGGAGGTTGTGCGATTCATCCCAGCCATCATGGCGCGGCTTGGTCGCAAGGCGGGACGACAGGTGCTGGTCAGCACCCACTCCTCTGACCTCCTATCCGACCCGGGTATCAGCGCGGAGGAGGTGTTGATGCTGACCCCGACGGCCGAGGACACGCGAGTGCAGCCCGCGAGCGGCGACGCCGAAGTTCGTGCGTTGCTCGAGGGGGGCGCCACGATGGCCGAGGCGGTCGTCCCCAAGACAGCCCCTCGGAACGCGCGGCAGCTAGCTCTCATCTTCGGAGACTAGAGCTTGACCCCTGCCCCCTGCAGCACGGCGCCGACCAGCACCGAGCGCTCCGGCGGCACCACCGTCCGCGGCTCCTTGCCGAAGAAGCTCGCCACCGCCTGGCGCACGGCGGGGACGTAGCAGGTCCCGCCGGAGAGGTAGACCGCGCTGAGGTCCTTCGGGGTGTAGCCGCCGAGCTCGAGCGCCTCGCGGCAGGTGTCGATGCTGCGGTTGATCACGTCGCGGCAGAGCCCGGCGAACTGCTCGCGGCTCACCTTGACGCTGAGGTCGAGCGCGCCGGCGGCGGTGGTGGCGACCCGCGGCACGGTGAGGAGCGTGGTGGGGCTGGTCGAGAGGTCGCGCTTCGCCCTCTCCGCCGCGACCAGCAGCCGCTGCCACTCCACCGCCTGCTGGCGGAGCTCGATCCCGTGCTGTCGCCAGAAGGCGTTCGCCACCGCTGCGGCGAGCGTCTCGTCGAGGTCGTCGCCGCCGAGCCAGCCGTCGCCGGCCGTGGCCACCACCGAGACCTCCTCCGCGCCGACCTCGGTGACCGAGAAGTCGAAGGTGCCGCCGCCGAAGTCGTAGACCGCGATCAGCCCCTGGCAGTGGGCGTCGGACATGTTGCTGAAGGCGGCCGCCGCCGGCTCGTCGATGAAGTCGACGACCTGCAGCCCGGCGAGCTCGGCGGCCTGGCGGAGCGCGTCGTACTGCGCCTCGGTGAAGCTGACGGGCGTCGTCAGCAGCACGTCCTTCACCTCGTGGCCCACGTAGCGCTGCGCGACCAGGCGGAGCAGGTTCAGGATGTGGGCGCACGCCTCCGTCGGGCTGAAGGCCTTGCCGCGCGCGCGCAGCATGATGTCGCCGCCGGCGCCGGCGAAGGACTCCATCGCCAGCCCCTGCAGGTAGGAGCGCACGGCCGGGTCGTCGAAGGAGCGGCCGAGGATGCGCTTGGGCGAGGCGAGCACCGACGCGGGGTCGCTCACCAGGAGCTCGCGAGCGGCGTTGCCGAGCACCACCGAGCCGTCGCGCCGGAAGCCGATCATCGACGGCATGTCCCAGTCGCCGCCTGGCAGGCGGAGCACCTCGACCTTGCCGCTGAGCACGGTGCCGACGCTGGAGCGGGTGGTGCCGAAGTCCATCGCGACCAGCACGCGCTTGGCCTTCGGCGCGGCCAGCAGCCCGAGCGCGGGCGCGTCCGGCGCGACCTGCGGCGCGGTGGGGAGCGCGGCCGGCCCGGGCTCCTCGTCGACCACGATGGCGATCTCGTCGCTCGGGCGCGCCGACAGCACGGGCGGCGGGCCCGCCGGTGGCGCGGTCTCGGACGCGGCGGGACGCACCGCCGGCGCGGGCGGCGCCGGGGCCGTGGTCTGCGCCGTGAGTGCGGCTGCTGGCGCCGGGGCAGGGCGCGCCGCCGGCGCGGCCGGCGCGGCCTTGACCGCGGGGGCGCTGCGGGTGGCAGCAGCGCTCGCGCTGGCCGGCGGCTTCACCACCGGGACGTCGCGCGAGGGCGTCGCGCCCGGCTGGACGGGCGGCAGCAGGAACTCCTTGGAGAGCTCCTCGCGCAGGGCCGAGGCCTCCCGGTCGAGCCCCTGCGTCGAGGGCGTGGGCTCCGGCGCCAGCGTCGAGCCGATCTTGCGCTTGAGGCCCACGAGCGCCTCGGCCGCCACGTGCTCGCGGTCGGCCGCGCGGCGCACCTCCTGGCTCGCGCTGGCCGGAGCTCGGCTGACCAGGGGAGGCGCGGGGATGTCGCGGGCGACGTCGCCCTTGGACACGGGCACGACGTCATCGACGGGGGCGGAGGCGATCGGGCCGGTGGGCGGCTTGCGCCGCTCGGGCTGCGCGAGGACGAGGCCCTGACGCGAG
>JAKLHH010001053.1 GCA_022710245.1 Myxococcota bacterium | reverse complement strand
GGTGAAGGCCCGGCGCGGCCCCCACCCGATCAAGCCCTCGTCCGCGCCGGTCGTCGAGCTGGTCGAGGCCGCGGGCGCGGTAGAGCGGGTGTTCCTCGTCGGCGACCACCGCGCCGACATGGAGTCGGCGACCCTGGCGGGCGACGTGCTGGCGGCGCGCGGCGGCCCGCCCGTGGCGGCGATCGGCCTCCGCGGCCACGCCGGCCTCGAGGAGGCGGGCGCCTGGTTCGTCGCCGACCTCGAGGAGGCGGGCGACCTGATCCTCGCCGAGCCGCGCCGCGACCTCTCGCTCTCCTTCGTCCTCCTCGCCTTCGACGAGGAGGAGTCGATCGGCCGCGCCGTCCTCGACGCGCGGCGCTTCGCCCGGCTCTACCTCGGGGGCCACGAGGTGATCGTCGTCGACGACGGGAGCCGCGACCGCACCGCCGAGCGAGCGCGCGCGATGGACGAGGGCGACGTCCGCGTCCTTCGCCACGAGCGGAACCTGGGCATGGGCTCGGCCATGCGGGACGGCTACCGCGCGGCGCGCTGCGAGCTCATGGCCCACCTCCCCGGCGATCGCCAGCTCAGGCCACAGGCCCTCGTCCGCTTCCTCCCGCACCTGGCGCCCGAGACGGTGGTGCTCAGCCGCTACGCCACACCCCCGTCGGGGAGCCGCCGGCGATGGCTCTCGCTGGTCTTCCGCGTCCTCGTCCGCCACCTCGGCGGTCTGCGCGTCGACTTCGCGGGCACCTACGTGTTTGCGCGCCACCACCTGGCGCGCCTCGAGCTCGACCAGCTCCCGGCGCAGAGCTACATCTTCAGCTTCCAGCTCCTGCAGGCCCTCGCAGACCGGGGCTGCCGCTTCGAGCAGGTCCTGGTCCGCCCCTTCCCGCGCGAGCGGGGCGGCGCCAGCCGGGAGGCCGCCCTGCGCCGCATCGCGCTCGTTCTTGGCGAGATCGTCCGGCACCGGCTTCGACAGCTCACCTCCTCACGATGATCCCGGAGCGCCCGCTGGGACGCGAAGACCTGGCTCCGTCGTGGCGCCTCGAACCCTGGCTGCTAGACTGAAGTAGGTCTGCCCAGGCCTTGGTGCTGGAGGTGTCAGATGGTCGCTACCCCGTCCACGATGCTGCCGCTGGGAACGAAGGCGCCGCCCTTCCGCCTCCCCGAGCCGAGCACCGGCCGGGTCGTAGACAGCCGCGAGCTGGCCGGAGCGCCCGCGCTGCTGGTCATGTTCATCTGCAACCATTGCCCCTACGTGAAGCATGTTCGCAGCGGGCTGGCCGAGCTCGCGCGGCGCTTCCAGGAGCGCGGGGTCGCCATCGTCGGCATCAACTCGAACGACGCGGTACGCTATCCCGACGACGGGCCGCGGCAGATGGCGCACGAGGCGAAGGAGGTCGGCTACACCTTCCCCTACCTCTACGACGAGAGCCAGGAGGTCGCGAAGGCTTACCACGCCGCCTGCACCCCGGAGTTCTATCTCTTCGACGGTGAGCAGCGGCTGGTCTACCGTGGTCAGATGGACGACAGCCGCCCGGGGAGCGACATCCCCGTCACCGGCAAGGACCTCGAGGCCGCTCTCGACGCCGCGCTCGCCGGCCGCCCGGTCAGCGAGGAGCAGAAGCCCAGCATCGGCTGCAGCATCAAGTGGCGGCCGGGCAACGAGCCCGACTACTACTTCTGATACTTTCGAGCGCTCGCCGCGATAGCTCATGGCTGACCGCGAGGAGTAGAATCGAGGTCAGCCCATGCCTCGACCAGCCCCCTCGCGCCGTGGCTCGCTCGCCGCGCTCGCGCTCCTAGCCGCGCTCGCGCTCGCTCTCGCGCTCGCGGCGCTGACTGCCTGCCACAAGCTCCTCCCGTTGCACCCCGGCGCAGCCGGGGACGGGCCGAGCGGCGAGACCCAGGCGGGCCTCGACGCACGGACGGAGCTGACCTCGCCGCTGGAGGGCGGGCACGGCGACGGCCCGGTTCCCGCTCCGGGCTTCTACGAGGTCACCGCGGACGGCTGGGGACGCCGGGGACCGCTCTTTATCGACGGAAGCAAGTACGCCGACGTGAGGGCCGGCGGCGCGCGGCTGGTGCCGGCGCCGGACGCGTGGATCGTCGGTGACTCGGGCTGGATCGCGCGCTCGACGGGTAGCGGCTGGCGCCACGTCGTCAGCCCGACCTCGCTCAGGCTCAATGACGTCTGGCTCGATCCGCTCGGGCTCCAGCTCTGGATCGTCGGCGACGGCGCATCCGTGCTGCACTTCGACGGCAGCGCGCTCCGCCTGGAGAAGACGCCTGCCAGCGAGCCGCTGCGCTCGGTGCACGCAGCGAGCGTCGACGAGCCGTGGGCGGTCGGCGGCAAGGGCACCGTCATCCGCCGGGGCGGCGGGACCTGGGGCGCGGTCGCCGGACCTCCCGGCGAGCTGCAGTCCGTCTGGGTGCAGCAAGCGCCTCGCGTCGGCGCGCAGAGCGCGGTGCACCGCTGGACCGGGAGCGGCTGGGACGCGGAGCCGCTCGGCAGCACCCAGGTTCATGGTCTGTGGGGCGACGGCGGGGCGACCCTCTTCGCGGGAGACGGCGCGGGGCAGATCTACCGCCGGATCTTGCCCGCCGGCTGGAACCCAGGGCCCTCCTTCCCCGACGGCATCTCGGACCTCTGGGGGCGCTCCGCGGCGGACCTCTTCGTCGCCGCCGGGGGCGCGCTGTACCACTGGGATGGAGGCACGAAGTCGCTCCTCTTCTCCGACGCAAGCCCCATCCACGGCCTCTGGGGCACGCCGACCGAGGCCTTCGCGGCGGCCTCCGGCGGGAACATCCTCCGCTGCTCGGTGAGCGCCTGCGCGCGGATCGATCTCGCAGCGACGCACTCGCTCCACGGCGTGAGCAGCGGCGGGGGCGCGGTCTGGACAGTGGGCAGCGGGGGCACCGTCCTCCTCGACCGGGGCTGGGGGCCAGCGCCGATCGCCGTGCCTGACCAGACGCTCGAGCTGTACGCCGTCTACGTCGGCTCGGGATCGACCTGGGTCGTCGGCGAGAAGGGCACGCTGCTCCGCTTCGACGCGCTCGCGGGGTCGATGGTGCCCGATGGAGCGCCGCAGACGAGCGGCAAGCTCTACAGTATCACCGGGGCGGCCGGGCTCCCTCTCTTCGCCTGCGGCGACGGCGGCGTGATCCTCCAGAGATACACCGTCGCTGGCTGGCAGCCCGTGAACAGCACCGGCCCGACGCTGCGCGGGATCTGGGCGGCTGATGCCTCGAACGCCTGGGCCGTCGGTGACGGGGGCGCCATCCTGCGCTGGAATGGAGCGAGCTGGGCGAAGGAGACCAGTCCCAGCCAGAAGACCTTGCACTCCGTCGCCGGTCGCTCGACCCAGGACGTCTGGGCGGTGGGCGAGGAGGGCACCGTGCTGCACTGGAACGGCGCGACCTGGGGCGCCCTGAAGACCCCTTGCGCGGGCATCCTCCGCGGCGTCGCCGCGGCGCCGTC
>JAKLHH010001052.1 GCA_022710245.1 Myxococcota bacterium | reverse complement strand
CGATCACCAGCTCGACCGGCGGGCCCGGACAGGGGGGGAGCGGCGCGGGCGGTGGTGGGAGCGGCACGGGCCGCGCGGCATCAGCGTCTCGCAGCTGCGGTCCGGAGGACGGCGGTGGCGAGGAGCGTCCGCGACCCGTCGTCGCGGGCGCGGGAGCCGCGAGCAGCGTGGCCGAGAAGAGCAGCGAGAGCAGGGGGAGAGGGAGAGGGAGTCGCATCGGGCACCTCGCCACCTCGCCGAGCATCTCCCGTGCCGGACCGGAACCTGCTGGAATGACGAGGCGCTCCTCGGCCGGGGCGGGACGGCGTCCGAGCTTCGGTCCGGCACGTCCGGCTCACCGCACGGAGCCGACGCGCCGCGGCGGCCCGGAAGCCTTCCCCCGCCGCACCGGTACAATGAAATAGCCACCCACGAGAGAGGGGACAAAAAAACCGGTGGCCGTCATCCTGTAGATCGAGAGGAGCACACGTGACCGACCTCGCGAGCCTGCCTGCTGAAGAGCTGGTCGCCCTGGCCCGGGGAGGTGACCGCTCGGCTTTCGAGGAGCTCTACCGCCGCTACTACCCGGCCGTCGTCAGGCGGCTGACGTACCTCGCTGCCTCCAGCGCCTCGGTGCACGATCTGGTGCAAGAGACCTTCATCAACGCCTTCCGCGCCATCGGCCGCTTCCGCGGCGACGTGGGCTTCTCGCACTGGGTGCTGAGGATCGCCACCAACGTGGCGCGCACTCACCACCGCCAGACGCACCGGCGACTCTGGACCCTGTGGGCGCGGCCGGAGCAGGAGCAGGCGGTGCGGGCGCCGGGAGTGTCCATCGACGAGAGCTACCCGACGCTGCTCCTGGTCAAGCGCGCCCTCGATCGGCTCTCGCCTCCGCTCCGCGAGGCCGTGATCCTCTACGAGCTCGAGGAGCTGAGCCTGGCCGAGATGTCCGCCACGCTCGAGATCCCGCTGCACACGGCGGCGTCGCGCGTTCGCCGCGGCCGCGAGAAGCTGCGGCGCGTGCTCTCGGGCATGGGCTGCCATCCTGGCGCGGTGCTCGAGGGGGCGGGCGTGCTCTGCGGGAGTGACCCACGATGATGACGAAGCTTGAACCAGGCGCGCGGCTGGCCTGGCTGGAGATCGCGCGGCAGCAGTCGCAGGCCCTCGCCAAGCTGCGCGCGGCGCAGCCGCCGCTGCCCCTCCGCTGGGACGAGGCTGTGCAGGCGCCGGCGCGACACCGACCGCTGCGGCCGGCGTGGCTGACCGCGGGGCTGGCTGTCCTGGTCCTCGGGGCGGCCACCGGCACGCTCGCCTACATGCACCACCGGCGCGAGCACGCGGCCCACACGGTCCCGACGGTGGTGCCGCTCGGCAAGCCGGCGGCGAGGCCCACCGTCGTCGAGAAGCGCCCCGTGCAGCGGCGCGTCGCGCCGGCGCCGCAGCCAGCGCCGAAGCCAGTGGCGAAGCGCGCCGTGCGGCGGAGCGCGGTCGCGGCGCGCCCGAAGGAGCAACCCGCCGAGGAGACCAGGCCCGAGACGCCGCCGGGCACGGTGATCTTCAACCCCGAGGAGCCCGGCGCTGGCGGCTCGATCATCATCGTCAACCCGCCGCGGCGGCTGCCCCCGATCTTCACCACCGAGCAGTACAAGAAGCAGCCGCGGCTGCGCTGGTAGCCTGACCAGCAGCTAGCTGAAGCGACCGTCGCTGAGGAAGACCCGTCGGCCTCGAGCCGAGAAGGAGAGGTGTGTCATGAGGACGATCCTGATCACGATCGCTGCCCTGGTCCTGCTCGCCCCATCGGCGCTGGCGCGTCCAGCGGCGCGCGTCGTGCCGGCGTCCGTCGCCCCGCGTCCGGCGGCGCCGGTGAAGGCACCGGCGGCCACGACCCAGGCGCCGGCGACCCCCAAGGTGCAGCGGCTCAGCTTCGACGACGATCTCGTCAGCGCCGACCGCGACCTCGGCGACGGGGACGTCCTCAGCGAGCCGGCGAAGATGAAGTTCCCCAGCCTGGTGAGGCCGCGCGACTCGTTCGTCCCCGAGCTGATCAAGAGCGCCGAGGACATCTGAGCGCGATCCGGTCGCTCCGGCGCGGAGCAAGGCGGAGCGACTCTGTCGTGCGAGGCGCGTGCGAGCTCGGCCGCACGCGAGCTCAGCCGCGACGCAGGATCAGCGGCCGGTCCTCGGTCCCCTCGACGAGCAGCGCCCGACGGGCGCGGTCGGAGCGGTAGGGCGAGGCCGCGGCGCTCTCCGAGGGCGCGTAGGCCACCTTCCAGACAGCGAGCTCGTCGAGGCTGCGCACCGGAGCAGCCTCCTCCGCCACGAGCTCGACGCGATCCCCCTCGCGGAGCACCGCCAGGCGGGTCGAGGTCTCCCCGGCGCCGAGTCGCTCGAGGAGAGCCCGCACCTCCGGCTCCAGCGAGCCCCGCTCCACCTCGGGGTAGCCAGCGATCAGGACGGGCGGGTGGCGTGGCGCGACGACCACCGGCGGCTGCCCCTCGGCCTCGACGAGGAACGGCTCGACGCGGCAGCACCGGCGCAGCGCGTCGGGGCCTGCGTCCCAGGCGTCGAGGAGCAGCCCGTGGGGGCTCCGCGCCTCCGGGTTGAAGGCGCGGGCGATGCCCTGCAGCCGGATCGGCCGGGGTGCACGCGGCGCGTGCTCCTCCTCGGCGAGCTGCGAGAGCTCGGCGATCGGGGTCGGAGCGAGCTCCCGGGCGAGGCCGGCGAGCGCCTCGTCGAGGGGGCCGTCCGGCGGGGCGAAGCGGCGGTGGGGGACGCGCGTCGACGGTGGCCCGGCGACCAGGAACAGGATCAGGTAGACGATCAGCGCGAGGAAGAAGAGGAGCACCAGACCGACGAAGGCGAGCGTCAGGAGATCGCCGCCTGGCCGCGCGAGCACGTAGAGGATGAGCTTGACCACGAGGAGCAGCGGGAAGAGGTAGAGGGCGCGCGCCAGGACCCGCAGCACACGTCGCTGCGCCTCGAGCAGCGTGGTGGCGCCCCCGAAGCGCACCTCCAGGTGCGAGGCCGGGAGCGCTCCGGCTCTGAGGTCGTCCGCGGACTCCGTGCCCGTCCGGCAGCCCGAGCTGGTGATGATCTGGCAGAAGAGGCGGCGGCCTGACTCCATCCCGCGGATGGTCCTCGGCGCGGAGCCGTGCTGTCAAGGAGCGCGGAGGTCAACGAGGTCAACGGAGGGGACAACGCGCCGTCGAGGCCGCTGTGCAGCTTGTCCCGTCGACGAGGCGGCGTGGGGCGCCGGACGTCCACGCGTTGCTGCGGAAGTGCAGCCTGGCAGTATCGGCTGCAGTTCTGCAGCCGCGTCGACGAGCGCGCGCAGTCAACGGATGGCGCTGAAGAAGCGCCGCCAGCGGATCCCCTCGGGCGCGCCGCGCGAGTAGAAGATGAAGAGCGCGCGGCCCTTGAGGTGGGAGTGCGGCACGGTGCCCCAGTACCGGCTGTCGTTGCTGTTGTCGCGGCTGTCCCCCA
>JAKLHH010001051.1 GCA_022710245.1 Myxococcota bacterium | reverse complement strand
TACTGGCAGCCGCGATTGCGCTCCTCGCGGTCGCCTGTTCCGACCGGCCGGCCCCTCACGAAGGGACCGAGGAGACCGAAGAGTCCGAACAGCTTCCGGAGCGGGTCGAGCTCGGCGCCGAGGCCGCCGAGGCGCTCGGCAGCTACAGCGGCGACGACGTGCAGGTGCTCCTCGCCTCGCTCGCCGCCAGCAAGGACAGCGACGTCGCCCGCGCGGCGCTCTCCGGGCTGGCGGAGAGCGACAGCGGCCTGGCGCGCGAGACGCTGCTCAAGGCCGCGCAGGCGGGCCGCAGCGACAACGACTCCTCCCTCGCGCAGGCGCTCGCTCGCCTCGGCGGGCCGGAGAGCCGGCAGGCGCTCCTCGACATGATGGCGAAGAACCGCGCGCCCTGGGAGGCGGCCCACGCCCTCGCGGCGATGAAGGACCCCGAGGCGCGCAAGGCGCTGCTGCAGGCCGCCCAGAGCGGGTCGGTCACGGCGCAGCGCGCGGCGGTGAACGCGCTCAGGGACCTGCGCGGCGCGGACGTCGAGCAGGTGCTGAAGGACCTGGTCGCCAGCGGCGGCAGCGGCGTCGCGGCGAGCGCCCTCGACCAGCTCGCCAGCCGGCAGGGCAAGGACGCGCTGCCGACGCTCCTCGCCGCCTACCGCGACGGCTCTCGCGAGATGCGCTCGGCCGCGCTGCGCGGGCTCGCCGAGGTCGCCGACCCGTCCTCGAAGGAGGTGCTGGTCGAGGCGGCGCGCTCGGGCGACTACTCGGTCACCGGACCGGCCATCGACGCGCTCGCGCGGCTCGGCGGGCCCGAGGCGACCAGCACGCTCCTCGACCTCTTCGAGAACGGACCGGAGGCGGCGCGGAACGCGAGCGCCTACGCGCTGGCCAAGGCCGGCGGCCGCGAGGCGCGCGACACGCTGCTCCGCTCGCTCAAGGACGAGGGGAGCTACGCCGCGAGCTGGGCGCTCGGCAAGATGTCCGGCGACCCGGAGGTGAGCGCGCAGCTCGAGCGCGTGCTCACCGACAGCTCGGCCTCCTCCGAGTCGAAGCAGCAGGCGCTCAGCGCGCTCAGCTACGGGGAGAACCACGAGGCGCTGGCCCGCGCCGCGCAGAGCAGCGACTCGAACCTCGCCGAGCAGGCGCTGCGCATGGTCGCGCGCGCGGGGACGCCGGAGGCCGAGCGGCTCCTCGACGACGCGCTCCGCTCGAAGGAGAGCTCGCGCAAGGAGATCGCCCTGCAGGCGCTCGCCGAGCGCGGCACGCCGAAGGCGGTGGACACGCTGGTCGGCGCGCTCCGCGACCCGGACCTCTTCCAGAACGCGACGCGCCAGCTCGCGCAGATCGGCGACAAGCGCGCGCTCGAGGCCATCAACGATCGCTACCGCAGCGGGAGCTCGGCGGACCGGCTCTCCATCGTCCAGTCGCTCGGCCACAACGCCCCGCCGCGCGCGAAGACCCTCCTGCTCGGCGCGCTCAGCGACGGCGACGACAAGGTCGCGGCGGCGGCGGCGAGCGCGCTGGCGAACAACGCGAGCCGCGAGATGAACCAGCGGCTCTTCGCTTACCTGCAGTCGAGCCAGAGCAAGGTCGTGCGCTCCCGCCTGGCCAGCCACTTCCGCTACTCGGACAAGCGCTTCTACAAGGAGAACAAGCAGGCGATCGACCGGATCTACGAGTCGTCGAACGGGTCGAGCGACTCCGACTGACCTCTCGCTCGCTCGCGGACGCGCTCGGCGCGGACCACCACCAGAAGAGCCCCCGGAAGGGCCCGCGGAGATGTACCGTAGAAGCCGGCATGGGCCTCGCGCGAACCATCCTCTGGGTCACGGTGGCGCTGGCGGTCGGCGCCGGCGGTGGCATCCTCACCCGGCTCGGCGCCAGGCAGGTCGCCGACGAGCTGGCGCTGCGCAGGGGCTCCAGCGTCGCGCAGGGGACCGTGCTCGGCCAGCGGGTGATGCGCAGCCGTCGCGCCGGCACCTCCTACGAGGTCCGCTACCGCTTCCAGCTCGCGGGCGCCGGGGCGGTCTTCTCGCACAGCGACGCCACTGGCCGCCGCGAGCTCTGGGCCGAGATGGAGCAGCAGGCCTGGCGCGCCACGCAGCGGGGCGGCTCGATCCCGATCGCCTACCTCGCCCGTGACCCCTGGGTGAACCGCCCGGTGGCGGCCGGCGGGGCCCCGCTCGGCGACGCCATCGCCGGGCTCGTGCTCGGCGGCGTCCTCGCCCTCTCGGGGCTGATCTCGCTGGTCGCCGTCCTGCGCCGTCGGGGGCGCGCCAGCGCCGCGACTCGCTGAGCTCGGCGGCTGACCTACCTGCTGGTCGCTTGCTGCCACGACCGGTCGGATGAGCCAGACTCACTGATCCGGCTTGACCGCTCAGCGCGGGTCGTGTACTGAACATGAGTTCAGTATGCGCCGGGCAGACAATGATCCAGGAGGAGAGAGCCATGACGACTTACAGAGGTGCCTTTCTCTGGTACGAGGTGATGACGAGCGACGTGGCAGGCGCCAGGGCCTTCTACACCGAGCTCCTCGGCTGGGGCACGCAAGGGTGGGACAACGGCGAGGGCGAGTACACCATGTTCACCGTCGAGGGGAAGCCGATCGGCGGGCTGATGGAGCTCCCCGAGGAGGCGAAGAAGATGGGCGCGCCGCCGCACTGGATGGGCTACACGGGGACGCCCGACGTCGACGCGACCACGGCGCAGGCAAGCAAGCTGGGGGCGAAGATCCTGGTGCCGCCGATGGACATCCCCAAGGTCGGGCGGTGGAGCCTGATCCAGGACCCGCAGGGCGCCATGCTCGCCGCGTTCAAGCCCGCCGAGGCGCCGGCCGCGCCGCTGCCCGCGCCGGAGGTGGGCCAGATCTCCTGGCACGAGCTGGCGACGACGGACGCGGAGGCGGCCTGGAAGTTCTACGAGGCGCTCTACGGCTGGAAGCGGACGCAGACGATGGACATGGGGCCGATGGGGCCTTACCACCTCTTCATGGCGAGCGAGCACCAGGGCGGCGGGGTCTTCAACAAGCCGAAGGACATGCCGGCGCCCTCGCACTGGCTCTTCTACGCACGGGTCGCCGACCTGGAGAAGACGCTGCAGCGCTGCCCGAGCCTCGGGGGCAAGGTGCTGCACGGTCCCGAGGAGGTGCCGGGCGGCGATCGCGTCGCGCAGTGCGCGGACCCGCAGGGCGCCCACTTCGCAGTCCACTGGAAGAAGCCCGCGTAGCACCGCGGATCGCCGCGCGCGGAGCGCCCTGACCCGCGCCGCGCCCACCGGCTCGCGCCGCCCCCTCGCGCCTCGCGCCGCCCCTCGCGCCGCCCCCTCGCGCCTCGCGCCGCCCGCCGCGCCGCCCCTCGCGCCTCGCGCCGCCCCTCGCGCCTCGCGCCGCCCGCCGCGCCTCGCGCCTCGCGCCGCCCGCCGCGCCGCCCCTCGCGCCTCGCGCCCCTCGCGCCTCGCGCCGCCCCTCGCGCCTCGCGCCGCCC
>JAKLHH010001050.1 GCA_022710245.1 Myxococcota bacterium | reverse complement strand
CGCGCGATCATCTTGGCGACCAGCACCGGCGCCGGCGAGTAGGGACGCGGCGTGGTCGAGACATAGAGCCGCGGGTGCAGGTTGTGGTTGTAGCCGGCCTCCTCGAGGAGCCGCCGCGCCAGCGCGGGGTCATAGGCGTAGCGGGTGACGCGCGCGTTGTAGCTCCACATCCCCGGCGGGATGGGCCCGTCCGCGACCGTGCCCAGCCCCTGGTAGGCGAGCTTGACGATCGCGCGCTTGTCGACCGCGTGGTTGATCGCCCGACGCACCCGCACGTCGTCGAAGGGGCGCCGCTGCGTGTTCATCGCCATGAAGGCGACGTTCTCGCCGGGCACGCGGAAGAGGTTGAGGTCGGGGTGGAGGCGCACCAGCTGCCGGTCGGCGGGGGCGAGGCCGTAGGCCACGTCGACGGTGCCGCTCTGCAGGCTGACCAGGCGCTGTCCCGCGTCGGGCACCACCTCGTAGACGAGGCTCTCGATCCGCGGCGCACCGTCCCAGTAGGCGGCGTTGCGGGCGAGGACGATCCGCTCGCCACGATCCCAGCGCACCAGGCGGTAGGGCCCGGTCCCCACCGGATGGGTGGCGAAGCCGCGCCCGTGCTCGCGGAGCGCGCGCGGGCTGACGATGCTCGCCGAGAACATGGCGAGGTAGGTGAGGAAGGCGGCGTGGGGTCGCTCGACGCGGAAGCGCACCGTGAGGCGGTCGAGGGCGCGGATCTCGGTGACGGAGCGGAACGTGCTCTCCCAGTAGGTGAAGGCCTGGAAGTGGAAGGGGTGGTGCGGGTCGCGCTGCCGCTCGAAGGAGGTGACCACCGCGTCCGCGTCGAAGGGTGCGCCGTCGTGGAAGCGGACTCCGGGGCGCAGCTTGAAGGTCCACTCGGTGCCGCTGTGCGAGACGGTCCAGCTCACCGCCAGCGCGGGCTCCACCTGGTTCGAGCCCTCCTTGTAGCGGACCAGCTGCTCGAAGAGCTGCATCGCCACCTGGACCGACTCGTTGTCGCTGATCGCTGCTGGATCGAGCGTCAGCGCGTCGCCGACGCTCGCGACCGTGAGGCTGGTTCGGCGCGAGGCGTCGTCGGAGCAGCTCGGCAGGTGGGCGAGCCCCAGGGCGAGGAGGATCGCCAGCGCGCCGATCGGTCGCGGCCCGCAGGACGAGCCAGCCGACGGGAGGCAGACCGTTCGGTGCTCGAAGGAGCCGCGGCGCACCATGGCCCGGAGGGTACCCCAATCCGGCTGTCCCTGCACCTCCGGCCAGGCTATGCTTGCTCTCCACAGCGATGATCTGGGGAGGAGAAGAAGATGACGAGAGCCCCCTTCCACGCGCTGGTCGCACCGCGGCGCGACGAGCTGGTGCAGGCGCTCTGCAAGCGCCTGAAGAGCTCGGAGTCGCCGAACTACCGCAAGGTGAAGCAGGAGCTGCTGCGATCGCGCTGCGAGAAGCTGGTCGACGCCTTCCTCCGCTCCAGCAAGGGGGACCCCGCGCCGTTCGCGGCCTACATCGAGCAGCTCACCGAGGAGCGCATCTCCGAGGGCTACTTCCTGCCCGAGATCCAGCTCCTGCTCTCCATGCTCGAGGAGCACGCCTGGTCCATCGCGGTGGAGGGCTCGAGCATCGCCAGCCTGGTGCCCAACCTGACCCTGGTCACCAGCACCATCGGCCAGGCGAAGGACCGCCTGGCGCAGATCTTCCTCGCCCACAAGCAGCGCGCGGAGACCGCGGCCGCCAGCCTCGAGCGCCGCCTGGAGGTCTGCATGCAGGGCACCGACGCGGTGCTCGTCGACGAGGGGTAGCGTGCCCCGACCGGGACCGAGGTGCGCGCTCCTCTGCGCGCTCGGCGCGCTGGCGCTGGCTCCCGGCTGCGGCCGCCGCGCGGTCTCGCTCGCCGACGGGCTCACGCTCCCCGACGGCCCTCGCCCGGACCGCCCTCGCGGGGAGCCGCGGCCGCTGCCGAAGGGCTGGGTCGCGATCCCTCCGGGCACCTTCTGGATGGGTTCCCCGCCTGGCGAGCCCTGCCGCGAGGCCGGCAAGGTGAAGGAGACGCGCCACCAGGTCACGCTCGACCACGGACTCGAGGTCGGGACCGCGGAGGTGACGCAGGGCGAGTTCAAGGCGCGGATGGCCTACAACCCGTCGCGCTTCATGGACTGCGGCGCCGACTGCCCGGTGGAGCAGGTGAGCTGGCACGAGGCCGCCGCCTATTGCCGCCAGCTCTCGCTCACCGAGGGGCAGCCCGCCTGCTACGAGTGCCAGGGGGTCGCGAGCGAGGTCCGCTGCGCCGTCCCCGGCGAGCTCGCGGGCGACATCGCCGCCTGCAAGGGCTATCGCCTGCCGACCGAGGCCGAGTGGGAGTACGTCTATCGCGCCGGGACCGAGACGGCCCTCTACAACGGCGCCGTCACCGCCTGCGCCGACGACGCCGGAGCGGCCGCCATCGGCTGGTACCTGGGCAACTCCGACAACCGCACGCACCCGGTGCGCGGCAAGCAGCCGAACGCGTGGGGCCTCTACGATCTCCCCGGCAACGTCTGGGAGTGGTGCCACGACTGGTTCGTGGAGGACCTCGGCGCCGCCCCGGTCTTCAACCCGAGCGGCCCGGCGACGGGGACCTCACGCGCGCTGCGCGGCAGCTCCTGGGTCGACGAGGCCGGGCACCTGCGCGCCGCGGACCGCTTCGGCAGAGCGCCGGAGCTGGGGACCAGCAACGTCGGCATCCGCTGCGTCCGCACCCGCTGAGTCAGAAGGCGCCGCGCAACCCCAGCACGGCGCCGCCGCTGGTCGGGGCGAGCCCGACGGTCGGGCGCTCGCGGCCGCCGGGCTGAGCCGGTCGGGTCACCAGCGTGACGATGGAGACGACCAGGGAGGCCGCGGCGACGCCCACGAAGACGTGGCCGGCGGTGACGATGGACTTCGCGCTCTCCACCTCGTCACGCTTGGCGAGGATGACCGCGGGGTCGGTCGCCGCGCTGTACTCGTCGTGCGCGCTCGCGCCCCGGCTCACGCCGACGCCGTAGAGGACTCCGGCGACGACCGCCGTCGCCGCCGCGAAGCCGAGCGCCGCGACGCCCCAGATCGTCTTGCTCCGCCTGCCGGGCGTCGGGTCCGGCGGGAGCGAGCGCGGCGTCGGTTCGGCGCGGCCGCTGCGTTCGTTGCGCCAGGGCACCTGGACGATCTTGTGGCTGTTCGCGCCGAGCGTCAGCGTGGTCAGGTAGGAGGCGCGGCCCTCGGCGGCGACCTCGATCCGGTGCTTGCCGGGCTCGAGGTAGAGCCGGCCCGGGAGGGGCGTGAAGCCCACCGAGCGCCCGTCGACGCTGACCTCGGCCCCGTGCACGGGGCAGGTGAGGACCAGGCTCGCGACCAGGCGACGCAGCTCCTCGAGCCGGCCGCGCGTGGCAGCGACGATGTCACGCGGGGCCAGCTGGGACGCCTGGGCGAGGAAGTGCTCGTAGAAGGCGGCGGCCTCGGCGTTCCGCCCCATGGCG
>JAKLHH010000105.1 GCA_022710245.1 Myxococcota bacterium | reverse complement strand
CGCCGGTAGTAGTCGAGGGCGAGCTTGTACTTCTTCAGGGCGTCGTAGGAGTCGGCGATGTAGCGGAGCAGCAGCCCGAGCGGCTGCAGGCTGTAGGCGCGCTTCAGCTCGGCGATGGCGTCGGCGTAGCGGCCGGCGTCGTAGCGCGCACGCGCGCGCTGGAAGGCCTCGCGCGCCTCGGCCCGGGAGTCCGGCCCCGACCCCGCGGCGGCCGCGAGCGGGGAAGCCAGCAGCACCATGACCAGCACGATCGAGCGGCTCATCTCCACCTCCGCGCGCCGTCGGGCTCGCCCGCTGGCGTCGAGAAAGGCAACACCTGCCACACCCCACTCGCCGACGCCGCCCCTGCCTCGGGGACAGGATCACGAGGGAGTCCCGATCCTCCGCGCCGCCAGGTCTGTCCGGGAAGGCGCGCGCGTTGCGATCGGAAACCAGGCCGTTGCCTGCGACGGAGGGGAGTGCAGCGGACGTGCCAGGCGCCGTGAGAGATCAGGAGCCCAGAGGAGGGATCAGATGAGGGGGCGGTCGGCTACTGGCAGATCGCCGCGTTCAGGTTCCAGCGCCCGCCGCGCATGACGCACTTGCGGCAGTGGTTGCGCAGGCCGGGGTGCGCGATGCTGGAGAAGCACTGCGGCACCGTCATCAGGTAGACACCCGAGGGCGGGGGCGGCGGGGGCGGAGGCGCGGCGTTGCAATAGCCGGGGTGGCCGTGACCCTGCTTGACGAAGGTCCCGCGCCCGTTGACGCAGTTGTAGCAGCTCTGGCGCTTGGGCCCGAAGTGGATGTAGTTGCAGTCACTGATGGTCCGCATGTACTCGGGGCCCGGGTTCGGGGGCGGCGGGGGCGGCGCCGGCATCGAGCAGTAGCCGGGCAGGTGCTGCTGCGCCTGACGGTAGAAGGTCCCACCGCCCTGCACGCAGGTGTAGCAGCGCTGCCGCTTGCCCATGTTGTGCACGTAGCTCGTGCAGTCCTGCACCGTGCGCATCACCTCGACCTGCGGCTGCGGCGGCGGAGGCGGGGGCGGGGTGTAGACCGGCGCCGAGGCCACGCAATGGCCTGGGCCGTACCCGTCACGCTGGAAGACCCAGTTGCGGCGGACGCAGTTGAAGCAGTGCTGGCGGCGCTGCAGATCCGGGATATAGCTGATGCAGTCCTGCGCGGTGCGGAGGTAGAGGTGCTGCGGCGGGGGCGGCGGCGCGGAATGCACGACGCAGAAGCCCATCCCGTAGTCACCCTGGCGGTTGAAGCGGCTGCCGCGGTTCACGCAGTCGAAGCAGCGCTGGCGCTTCGGGAGCTGGTTGATGTAGGAGGCGCACTCGCTGGTGTTGCTCAGGATCTCCGGCCGCGCCACGGGCGGAGGCGGCTGGTAGTCGGGCGAAGGCGGCGCCACCACCCGCACGCGCGTCTGCGCGTCGACGGTGAGGGACACCAGCAGGGCCGGTGCGATGACGAGCAACGCTAGGCTCACTCTACACAAGGTGCGCTTCATGGGTTCCTCGCTGAGCTGTGCTGTGGGGGCGATTCTAACAGCTCTGCTGATGGACGGATACGGAAAGAGGGGTATTCAAAAGTGCGTTCGCGCACAGTGGTGGGCTATCATCGAGACCTGCTGCGGAGCGGTGAGCTGTGAGGTTCGTGCGACTGACGCTGCTCGGAGTGATCGTCGTCACCGCGCGGGCGGCACACGCGGCGCCGGCCGCTGGCTGCGACTCCTGCCCACCGGGGTGCCGCGAGCAAGGCGCAGTGTCGCCCGCGCCGGGCCCCTGGTCACTCGCCCTCGAGAGCGGGGCCGGGATCGGCGTCTTCTTTTCTTCCTACGGCAAGGTGCGGCTCTCCGTCGAGCGCCGCTTCTGGGACCGACTGGAGCTCGGCCTCGCCTCGGCCGCCGACCTCGGCAGCCACCTGACCGGCGTCGAGGCGAGCCTGCGCGGCGGGGTGCTGCTGCACCTGCCACGCCGCCTGGAGGTCCTCCTCGCCTGGCGCCTCGGCTACGCAGGCTTCCGCGTGAGCATGCCCGCCACCCGCTTCTGGACCGGCAGCCTGCTCGCCTCGCTGGCCGGCGAGCTGCGGGTCGCGTTGCCGCGCGGGCTGCAGCTCCGCTTCGCGCCGCTGGTCGTGACGGGCTACTGGAACCAGCTCTGGGGCGCCGTCCTCGAGCCCACCCTCGCCATCGCCTGGCGGTTCGGTGGCGCGTGAGGGCGCGAGGTGCGGTGAGGGCGCGAGCACGAGGGATGAGCCTGATCCTGGTCCTCGCCGGCGCCGGGTGCGGGTCGCTCGACGCCTCCCAGCCGATCGCGCTGGTGCCCGACGCCGACTGGACGCCGGGCTACCGGGACGCGCTCGTCCGCGCCGCCGAGTGCTGGAACCTCGGCTTCGGCACCCAGCTCGTCGTCGGCAACGAGCGGCGATACCCGCAGGAGGTCGGCTTCAGCACCAGCGACTTCGTCTGCACCTACGCGGCGGCGCGGACCGAGCCGACGCTTCCGGTCCACGTCTACGTCTGCCCCCTCAGCTACTGGACCGGCAGCGAGCTGCCCGGGCTCGTCTTCATGACGCTGCTCCACGAGCTCGGGCACGTGGTCAACATCCGCGCGCACGCGGAGAGCCCGCTGGCGGTGATGGGCTACCCCGAGGACCTCTACACGCGGCCGTCGCGCTTCACCGAGGAGGACCAGCGCCTCTTCGCGGAGGCGAACCCCGAGCTCCCGGCCGGCTGCGCCCCCCGCCTGACGATCGCGGACACCATCTACGGCTATCGCTGCAGCTGCCCGTGACGTCGAGGGCAGGGCGCGTGATCCTGCGCACACTCGACGAGCTGAAGGCGAGCGGCGGCCGCTTGCCTGTTTGGCGGCCGCCTGGCACTCTCTCAGTGTTCGGGGCAAGCTCGGCTCACGCGCCCCGCGGGCTCCGCCGCGGAAGGAGGCTGCTCAATGCGGATCACGACATCTCTCCACCTCATCCTCGCGCTCGCGCTCACCGGCTGTGGCACCACCGGCAGCGGCGACCCGACCCAGGGCACGACCCCCGGCGGCGCGCCGGCCTGGGTGAACAAGGGCAGCGGCGCCTTCGACGGACCGAACGGGAAGGCGTTCTATGGCGTCGGCATCCTGCAGGGCGTGCAGAACCCGGGGCTCGCGCGTCAGGCCGTCGACAACCGGGCACGCGCCGAGATCGCGAAGATCTTCGATCTCTACATCGCCGCCATGATGAAGGACTACCAGCGCTCGACCACCGCGGGCGACTTCAAGGCGAGCGCCGAGGAGCAGGACATCGTCTCCGCGCAGAAGACGGTCACCGAGGTGACCCTGCGCGGCGTCGAGGTCCGTGACCACTGGACCGACCCGCAGAGCGGCACCATCTACGCGCTGGCGGTCCTCGACATGAACGGGATCAAGGCCGGCCTCGACAACGCGCAGGGCCTGAACTCGCGCATCCGCGATCACGTCCGCGCGAACGCGGCGAGGGCGTTCGAGGACCTCGATCGCGAGCTGCAGAAGCGCACCGATCGCGGCAACGCCCAGCCGGCGCCCGAGCCTCCGCCGGCCGCGCCGCAGCCCTCACCGGCGGCGACCCCCACGCCGCCCGCTCCCGCGCCGGCACCGGCGCCGGCACCCCGCCGCGGCAAGCCGCGCATCGGCCTCAAGATCCTCGGCACCGGCGCCGACAAGATCCAGACCTGCTTCGCCGAGCAGATGACCCAGCGCGGCTGGATCATCCTCGAGGGGACCAGCGACGTCGACGTGATGGTGCACGGGAACCTCCGCTACGCCAAGGCGGGCTACGTCGCCGGCTCGGTGCAGGTGAGGGCCGACATCAACCTGCGCGTGAACGACCTGCGCAGCGGCCAGACGCTGGCCGCCTTCGCCGACGGCGTGAAGATCGGGCGCGACACCCTGGAGACCTCGGTGCAGCTCGCCATCTCCAAGCTCTGCTACCAGGTCGCGCCGGTGCTGGTGCAGAAGATCCAGCCCGCCGTCCAGTGAGCGCCGTGTCCGCGCGCGCCGCCCTCGCGCTGCTCCTCGTCGCGCCGCACCTGCTGGCGGGGAGCGCGCGCGCCGCCGACGCCCCGATCGTCGCGGTCTTCGATCTGCAGCTGAAGCGCGTGCGCCTCTCGGCGGCGGTGCTCTCCAGCCTGAGCGACCTCCTCGCGACGCGGCTCGCCGCGAGCGGCGCCTACCGGATCGTGCCGCGCGACCGGCTGAAGCGGGAGCTCAGCAAGCAGAAGAAGGCCTCCTACAAGGAGTGCTACGCGCAGACCTGCCAGATCGAGATCGGGCAGGAGCTGGCGGCGCAGAAGTCGCTCGCCAGCCAGATCCACAAGCTCGGCAGCAAGTGCGTGGTCACCGCCACGCTCTACGACCTGAAGCGCGCGGCGACGGAGCGGGCGGCGACGGCGGAGGGCGCCTGCAGCGAGGAGGGGCTGATGGCCTCCCTCAAGCAGGTGGTGGAGAAGCTCGCCTCGCGCGGTCAGTCGAGCGCGCCGGCCGAGCAGCCCGAGGAGGGCGCGGGCGCGAGCGGCACCTCGCCGGGCACCTCGTCGACGGACTCCCCACCGGCGCCGGGCGAGGTCGGGATGGTGAGCGGGCCGCGGCGCGCCAGGGTCCTCATCGAGGAGTTCACCGACTACCAGTGCCCGTTCTGCAAGGTCTCGTCCGAGGCGATCAGCACGGCCATGGCGCGCTTCCCCGGCAAGGTCCGCCACCAGCACCGTGACTACCCGCTCGACAGCACCTGCAACCCGCAGGTGCACAGCGCCATGCACCCGCGCGCCTGCCGCGCCGCCGAGTACGCGCGCTGCGCGGGCCGGCAGGGGCGCTTCCCCGCCATGAACGCCGCCATCTTCGCCGAGCAGAGCGACCTCTCCGACGAGAGGCTCACCGCCGCGGCGAAGAAGGCAGGCCTCGACAGCAAGCGGCTCGAGGCCTGCCTGGTCAGCCCGGCCACGCGCAAGGCGATCCTCGACGATATCCGCGAGGCCGTCTCGCGCGGGGTCCAGGGCACGCCCACCACCTACGTCAACGGCGAGGAGACCTCCGGCGCCCACGACGCCGCCTGGTGGGAGGCCAAGCTCGAGGGGCTGCTCAAGGCGAAGCGTCCGTCGAAGAAGTAACCCCCTGCATCGCCGCGCCGCGCTCAGGTCGTCCGCGGCGCCTCCTGCGGGCCGCCGAGAGGCGACCACTCGCGACGCGACTCGAGCGCGATGCGGCGGTCCTTCTCGCTCACCGGGCGTCGGATGTTCCGTCGTGCTGCCAGCGCGCCGCCGAAGAGCGCCGCCGTGCTGCCGAGGACGATCATGATGAAGAGCGACCAGCCCGCGGCCTGGGTGGCCTTGGCGGCCGTGATGCCCGCGTCCTTGGCGGCCCCCACGACCTGCGAGCGCATCTGGTCGATCCGCTGCTTCGCCTCGAGGCGGCTGATCCCGGCCTGGCGCGCGATGTAGCTGGTGGCGCCGTCGGTGTCACCGCGGAGCAGCATGCTGCCCAGGTTGCCCGCCACCTGGCCGGGCGAGGAGCGGAGCTGCAGGTCACCGAGCCCCTGCGAGACGGCGGACTGCACGGCGGGGCTCTGCGCCACGCTGCCGGCGCCGGAGCCCAGCGCGCTGACCATCGACCCGGCGGCGCTCCCCAGCGCCCCCACCCCGGCGCCGAGGCCGGTGATGAAGAGGACGAAGAAGAAGGCCGCGACCACCAGCCCCTCCATCCCTCCGCTGCGGGTGGGGATGACGCCGGAGGCGCGCGCGGCGACGTAGCCGCCGACGAAGAGCGCGATGATGCCGGAGACGATCAGCCAGATGCCGGCGCCGATCGAGAGGCCCCCGGCGCCGCTCTCCTGCGAGATGACGTGCTGCAGCCCGGCGCCGCCGATCGCCACGCCGAGGGCGGTCAGCCCGAGGTAGGTCAGGACGGCGACGAAGGCACCGGAGAAGATCCCGCCCCAGGAGATCGTCGAGCCGACGCGGAGGACCCCGCTGAAGGGGTCCGGTCCGACCGTCGTCGACGGCAATACTCTCAGATCCTCATTCATGTCTCATTCTCCCTTGAAAGCTCCAGCGTCGCTGGGGAGCAAGTCCCGTGCCCGCGACGCGCTGGGCTCCTCGACGGGGCGCGGCGACGGCGCGGCCGCGACGCCAGCGCCACCGTCGGAGAGCGTGACTAGCCCTGACGCTTGCGGTCACGCCGCGACGTGCGCTCACCGCGCGCCCGCGCCTCGGCGGTCTCTCGACCGACGAGCTTGTTGAAGTTGCTCTTGTCTCCCCGCGCGGTGACCTCCTCGAAGACGAGCGCGAGGTTGCTGTCGTCGAACTTGCGGAACCAGTCGTCCCAGGTGATCTCCTCGAGCTTGCCGGCGCCGCTGTAGCCGGGGAAGTCGATGCGGATCATGCCCGGGTCGTCGCCGGCGCCGGTGCCCTTCACTCGCGAGGGCCGCCCGCCGCGATCCTCGGCCCAGCGTCGGATCTCGTCGTGGTTGTTGCTTGTCTTGCTCGGCATGGGTACCTCCTTCACCTCCGGCGGCGAGCCGCGACCCGCGTCCGCCGTCGGCCCAACAGCGTGACCTGCCGAGGGTCACGCCCACTAAGGACTAAGCTTGAGGGCTGGCCTCGACGAGGACAACCGGAACTACCTCCTCCCAGGGCGGGGTTTCTCGACGGAGAGCGGGTGATCCTGCCGGGTGCGTGCGCCGGCCGCACCCGCGAGTTGACTGTGGCGGCAAGAGTGCTAGACCAGTGCACGGTACCCGCGGTCACCGGCCGCGCCGGGGCACCGAACGAGACACCTTCAAGATGGAGGCAGCGAGATGGCAACGCGCAACGCAGAGGCGACCTGGCAGGGCGGGCTGATCGACGGGGCGGGCACCATGAAGCTCGGGAGCAAGTCCTACGAGGGGGCCTACACCTTCAAGTCCCGCTTCGAGGAGGGGGCCGGGACCAACCCCGAGGAGCTGATCGCTGCCGCGCACGCGGGCTGCTACTCGATGGCGCTCTCGCACATCCTCGGCGGCGCCGGCTTCAAGCCGGACCGGATCCAGACGACCGCCAAGGTCCACCTGAACAAGGTGGGCGAGGGGTTCAAGATCACGCGCATCGACCTCACCACCGAGGGCAAGGTGCCCGGGATCGACGCGCAGACCTTCCTCAAGCACGCCGAGGAGGCGAAGGTGGGCTGCCCCGTCTCGCAGGCGCTGGCAGCGACGGAGATCACGCTGCAGGCGAAGCTCGTGTAGCTCCCTTTCCCCGCACCTTCATCCCTACCTGCGCTCTTCCTCTTCACACCATCCATCCGCGTCAGCGGTAGCCGCTCCATCCCGCCGGTGGTTCACACATCCTTCCCGGCCCTGGCGGAAGCCGCTGCGTCCACGCCAGTGGTCCACGCCAACCGTCCCCCTGGCGGAAGCCGCTCCATCCGCCGGTGGTTCACACCATCCTTCCCCCCCCCTCGGCGGAGGCCGCGACCAGCCGAGCCCGGGCCCAAGCCTCGCCCGCTCCAGCGAGGAGCACCCAAGCGCGCACCACCGCCTGCTCGTCCCCGGCGCACCTCTCGCGCGCAGGCGCCTCTGCACGGCCTCACGTCGCGGGAATGGACCGTCGCAGCGCCGTCGTCCGCAGGCTCGCGAGCACCCTCGCGCCACCCGCGAACAAAAAAACAAGCTCCTCGATGGAGCGGGCGAGGCCGCGGCGCAGCCGCAGGCCCGGGCGGAAGGTCCGACCCCGCCGCGTCGATCCCACGGCGGGGCAGGTGCGGGGGCGGAAGGTCCGACCCCGCCGCGTCGATCCCACGGCGGGGCAGGTGCGGGGGCGGAAGGTTCGACCCAGCCGCGTCGATCCCACGGCGGGCCGCCGTGGAGAGGGGCGGCGGCTGCCAGCTTGCGACCCAGTGGAGGTACCAGTAGATTACTCCCGCGATGGAGCCCCGCGCCCGTACCAGCCCGCTCGTGCTCGCCCTCCTCGGCGTCGCCGTCGTCGGGCTGGTCGCTCACGCGCTCTTCTACCCCTTCGTCACCGACGACGCGTACATCTCCTTCCGCTACTCGCACAACCTCGCGTACCACGGCGAGCTGACCTTCAACCTCGGTGACCGCGTCGAGGGCTACACCAACTTCCTCTGGACCGCGCTCCTCGGCGTGCTGCTCAAGCTGGGCCTGCGCCCGGAGGTGATGTCGCGCGTGCTCGGCGCCGCCTTCGGCGCGATCGGCCTGCTCCTCGTCTACGTCATCGCTCGCCTCTACCGCGGCGGCCGCCCCAGCCCCTGGGAGGCGCTGGCGCCGCTCCTCCTCGCGGCGAGCGCGAGCTTCGCGGTCTGGTGCTCGGGCGGGCTGGAGACGCAGCTCTTCGCCGCGCTGGTCCTCGGCGGCGTCGCGCTCTACCTGGCCGAGGAGGCGCGCCGCGTGCGCCGACGCTGGTCCGGGCTCCTCTTCGCGCTGGCGGCGATGACCCGCCCCGAGGGGCTCTTCCTCTTCGCGCTGACCGGGCTGCACCGCGTGGGCGCGAACCTCGCCTCCGAGCGGCGCCTGCTGCCGCGGCTCGGCGAGGTGCTCTGGGTGCTCGGCTTCCTCGTGCCCTACGGCGCCTACTTCCTCTGGCGCTACCGCTACTACGGCTACCCCTTCCCGAACACCTACTACATCAAGGCCGGCGGCGGCGCGACCGCGAGCGCGGTGAAGTGGGGGCTCCCCTACCTCTGGGACTTCCTCCGCGACAGCAAGCTCTACGCGCTGGCGCCGCTCCTGCTCGGCTTCTGGCCGCGCACGAGCTGGCGTCGCGGCGAGGCGGCTGGCCCCGCGGCCTCGTCCCGGAGCGCCCCGCAGGGACGCGAGGCGCAGGGCCCGCGCGTGGTGCGGCCCGCCTTCCTCTGGAGCTACCTCGCGCTCCTCGTGCTCCCCTTCACCGCCTACCTGGTCCTCGTCGGCGGCGACTTCATGGCGATGGGCCGCTTCTTCGTCCCCGTGCTGCCGCTCCTCCTGCTCCTCGGCGCCGAGGCCGCGCGCGAGACCTGCGAGCGCCCGCGCCGCGCGGCACGGGCCGACGCGGCCGCCGAGGGTGGCCTGCGCGCTCCGGATGCCTGGCGCGCCTCGCGCTTCGTCCCGGTGGCCGCGCTCCTCGTCGGGCTGGCGGTCTGGAACAGCGTCCTGCTCAAGCGCGAGAGCGAGCGGCCCGCCTACCGCCGCTGGGGCCTCGACACTGTCTCCTACCTCGATCGCTTCGCCGCCGATCGCATCCTCGTCGGGCGCTGGATGCGGAAGCACCTGCCGCCGGACACCTACCTCGCGGTGGGCGGCGCCGGCGCCATCGTCTATGCCTCGCGCCTGAAGGCGCTCGACACCTTCGGGCTCAACGACCGCTTCATCGCGCACCGGACGCCGCCGGTCGGCGACCGGCCGGGCCACATGAAGACCGCGCCCGACGACTACCTGATGCGCGAGAAGCCGGACCTGATGTGCCACCAGGCGCACCACCAGGACGTCCCCTACCAGCCGCCGCCCTTCGAGGAGCTGCACTGGCGCGCGCGCGGCTACCGCTGGGTCTGCCTCGACCCGCCGGGGCTCAGGCCCGCCTACTACTGCTGCCTGAAGCGGCTCGACCGCGCGCTCGGTCCCTGGCCGGCCGAGGTGGGCTCGTGAGGCGGCTCGTCCTCGCCGGCCCGGCCCTCGTCGCCGCCGCCGGGCTCGCGCAGCTCGCGCTCCTCCTCTATATCTTCGCCGGCCGGCTCGGCTACGGCTTCGATCTGGAGTGGATGGAGGGCGGGATGCTCTGCCACGCGCTCCGCGCCATGGAGCGCCGGCCGATCTACGCGCCGCCCTCGGTGGACTTCATCTCCTATCTCTACACGCCGCTCTACCCCTACCTCCTCGCCGGCCTGGGGAAGATCTTCGGGCTCAGCTACACCCTCGGCCGCGTCATCTCGGTGGCGAGCTTCCTCGTCGTCCTCGGGCTCGCCTTCCGGGCCGTGCAGCGCACCGTCGGCGGCCTCGCCGGCGCGCTCTGGGGCGTGGCGGCGGTGGGGCTGATCGCGTCGAGCTTCCCGCACAGCGGCGCCTGGTACGACCTGGTGCGGAACGACTCGCTCTACCTGGCGCTGATCATGGGCGCCCTCTACCTGATCTGCTTTCACCTCGGCAGCTGGCGCGCGCTGATCCTCGCCGGTGTCCTCGCCGGAGCGGCCTTCCTGACCAAGCAGACGGCGAGCCTCTTCATCGTGCTCTCCGGGCTCGCGGTGCTGCTCATGCGCTGGCGGCGGTTGCCGGTCTACGTGGCGGTGGTCGGGCTCGTCGCGGGGGGCGGCGTGCTGCTGCAGAACGCGATCAGCCACGGCTGGTTCTGGCGCTACACCTTCGGCATGCACCAGGGCCACGACCTCTACTGGGATCGCATCTGGCCGGTGACCGAGCTCAAGCTGCTCAAGATCTTCCCGGTCGTCGGCGCGGTGCTCGGGCTCTACCTGCTGGCGGCGCCGGCGATCTGGATCGCGAGGCGGCTGCGGAGAACCAGCGCCACCACCGCGGAGGCGCCCGCCAAGATCATCCTCGCCGAGGAGCGGCGCGAGCTCTACTGGCTCGCCGTGGCGGTCACCGGCGTCGCCGTCTCGGCGGTCGGCTTCGCCACCCAGTGGGCCTCGGAGAACGCCTACATCCCCGGCCTCGTCTTCCCCGCCATCTTCGCGGCCATCGCGGGCGGCGGGCTCGCGCGTCGGGCGGGCCTCGAGCGACGGCCGCTGCTCGCCGGCGGCGTCGCGCTCCTCGTCGGTGGCGCGCTCGCCGCGCAGCTGATCGCGGGGCTCTACCGCCCCGGCCCGCACCTGCCCACCGCGCGCGATCGGCAGGCCGGCGCGAGGTTGATCGAGCTGCTCCGCGCCGAGGACGGGCCGGTGCTGATGCCCTATCACCCCTTCTATCCGGTCCTCGCCGGCAAGCGCCCGCACTATCACCAGATGGGGATCAACGACGTCACCCGCGCGGGCTTGCCGTTCCCGCCGAGCGTGCTGGAGAGCGTCCTGCAGCGTCGCTGGGCGGCGATCCTCCTCGATAACCCGCCGCAGGGGCGCTACGACTTCGTCCTCGGTCCCTACAAGCTGGGGAGGTACTTCCGCGGCGACGAGGTGCCGCACGTGCCGACCGGCTACCAGGTGCGGCCCACCTACCTCTTCGTCCCCAAGCGGCCGGAGCCAGCGCCCGCGGGCGCTCGCCGTGTCTTCGGCTTCGAGGACGGCAGCTACCAGGGCTGGGAGCGGAGCGGCACCGCCTGGGGGCCGGCTCCGGTCGGCGGCCCGCTCTGGGAGCAGGGGCCGGTGGGGCCCTTCGAGGGCTCGTTCCTCGCCAGCTCGTTCCACGGCGGGGACCAATCGACGGGTGAGCTCCTCAGCCCCGAGGTGGTCATCGACCGGCCGCAGCTCAGCTACCGCGTCGGCGGCGGCCACGACCCCCGGGCGCTGCAGGTCCGGCTCCTCGTCGACGGGCAGACCGTGCACGTGGGCACCGGCAACAACAGCGACCTGCTGGAGGTGCAGCGGGTCGACCTGCGCGCGCACCTCGGCAAGAAGCTGCGCGTGCAGCTCGTCGACAGCGCGCGAGGCTCCTGGGGGCACCTCCTCTTCGACGACCTGGTCCTCGAGGGCAGACCATGAGCGACACGCGCGACCCCGCGGGGAGCGAGCGCCCGGCCGGGCCGCCGGCGCCCCGGGCGCGTCAGCCGCAGGGGCGCGAGGGGCTCTGGCCGCGCCTCGTCGGCACGCCGGGCCGCTGGCTCAACCTCCTCATCCTGGCGGCGCTCGTCGCCACCATCCTCGGCGCGCTGCGCTGGCGCCGCGAGGGGCTGCGCGGCTACGGGCTGCAGGCGAGCTACCACCACGGGCTCGACCTCAAGGGCCCGGCCTGGCGCACGGGCGTCGAGGCGCTGCTCTGCTTCTCGGACACCGACGACGCGCACTTCAAGCGGCCGAGCTTCAGCGCCGTCTGGCGCGGGACGATCGTCCTGCCGCGCGCGGGCCGCTACCTCTTCGCCACCGAGTCCGACGACGGCTCCGCGCTCGACCTCGACGGCCGCACCATCATCGA
>JAKLHH010001049.1 GCA_022710245.1 Myxococcota bacterium | reverse complement strand
TCTTCGGGGTCCTCATGACGCTCCCCATCGGTGGAGCCGACATGCCGGTCGTGATCTCGATCTACAACGCGTTCACCGGCCTCGCGGTCGGCCTCGGTGGGTTCGTCCTGCAGAACCCGGCGCTGATGATCGCTGGCATGGTGGTCGGCGCCGCCGGCCTGCTCCTGACCCTGTTGATGGCGAAGGCCATGAATCGGTCTGTCACCAACATCTTGTTCACGAGCTTTGGCGCGGTCCCCAGGCACAGGCAGGGTCGCGTCAAGGGCAGCCTCAAGCCGATCGAGGCTGGCGACGCCGGTGTCTATCTGCGCTACGCCAGCAGCGTCATCATCGTGCCGGGCTACGGGCTCGCGGTGGCGCGGGGCGCGCAGAAGCTCCACGAGCTGGTGAAGCTGCTCCGGGCGGCCGGCGTCGCGGTCAGGTTCGCGGTCCACCCGGTGGCCGGACGCATGCCCGGTCAGATGGACGTCTTGCTGGCGGAGGCGGGCGTCCCCTACGACCTCATCGCTCAGCTCGAGGACATCAACGCTGACTTCGCCACCACCGATGTCGCGCTCGTCGTCGGTGCGAACGACGTCGTGAACCCGGCGGCGCGCAGCGACAGGTCCTCCCCGATCTTCGGCATGCCGATCCTCAACGCCGACCAGGCTCGCAAGGTCTACGTCGTCAAGCGCGGCCAGGGTAAGGGCTACGCCGGCATCGTGAACACCCTGTTCTACGCTGACAACTGCAACATGGTCTACGGGGACGCCGAGGCGGTGCTGGTGCAGATGATCGAGGCGGTGCGAGGCCTCGGATCAGCAGCCGCCGCTTGAGAGCGTCTCGCGCGTTCTGGGGTCAACTGGAGAGAGGAGCTCCCGAAGATGTGCAAGCACACAGCCCTCACGAGAGGACGATTCATGCGTCGACTACCCATCTGGCTCGTGACAGGTCTGCTCGTCTCGCTGGCCGCCTGTCTGCCGCCTCGGCATCGCTACAGCCCGCCTCCCGCGCGGCCAGCCCACTACCACCACCACACGCCACCGCCGCCTCCGCCTGCTCAGGAGCCACGACACCCCGCTCCGCCGCCGCCGTCGCCTGCTCCACCTCCGCCGCCGCCGCATCATCCAGGGCCAGGGCCCGGGCCGAACTGAGGTGACTTGCCGTGGGGGGGAGGAGGCGGTGTGGCCACAGACTCCGCCTCTGCAACTCAGCGCCGCGGCACGCCGCGGCTCGCCTCCCGCTGGTCCGCGAGCTCCTGGCGCAGCCTGGCGTCTTTCGGGAAGAGCCGCAGGAGCAGGCGGAGCAACCGCTCCTCGGCAGGCTGCATGGAGACCTGAGAGCCGAGCCTCTCGACGGAGCGACCCGTCCGCAGTGTGTGGCAGATCGTGATCACCACAACCGCCGACTCGCCCGCGTGCCGCAGCGTCACCACCGCGCGCGGGGTGGTCTTGCAGCGCAGCTGCGGGCAGCGCGCCCCGTCGCCCTCGCAGCGGGGCTGGAAGTAGCTGGACGGGCGCACCAGCACCTCGCGGAGCTCGCCGAGCCAGCGCCCATCCGGGGAGGAGCTCGCTGTGGCGGCGAGGCCGTGGACGCCACGGAACTGGCCGTCCGCCCGCGGCTCGAGCAGCGCCACCTCGACCCGGGAGGCACGCTTGAGCAAGCTCCAGACCTCGGGACCGAGGATCTCACGCGGAGCGGCCTTGCCTCGCGGCACGGCCGAGGCGGGTCCGATCGCCACGAGGTGGAGCAGGCAGACGAGGGGGACGAGGAGGGGGCCGGGGGCGAGACGTCGACGTGTGAGCATGGGATCCTCGCTGACGGAGAGTACCATGCGTGAGGGGCAGGGCCAGGGCCAAGGCCCGGGCCGAACTGAGGTGACTTGCGGTGGGGGGAGGATTCGGCCTGGCGGGAGGATTCGGCCTGGCGGGGGGGACAGCGACGGCGAGCGCGTTGGGAGCCGCGCTGAGTGCGCCTATCCGCGCCGTCCCCCCATCGCCAGCACCAGCGAACGAACGAACGAACGAACACCAACGAACGAACGAACGAACACCAGAGGAGAGAAACCGATCACCGCCGTCCGCTCTCTCCAGCACCCTTTCCCTGTTCACCAGAGACACGGATCGGGACCCGCGGGAGGTGCAGGCTTTCTTGTACCGCAGTGTACCGGCGGGGGGGCTCAGAAGGACGCGCCGAGCGTCCCCAGCAGCGTGCGGCCGAGCTGCTGCACCTCGAGCTGGGTGGCGGCGTACTCCGAGCCGACCGGGGTCGCGTACCGCCAGTCGAAGAGGTTGTAGAGGCTGAGGGCGTAGCGGAGCGAGGCGCGCCGGATGCGCCCCGAGAGGGTCAGGTTGGCGAGGAGCATGTGCGAGCTGTCGGTGCCGTCCCGGCGCATGCGAGGGCTGCCGTAGATGAGCTCGCCCCCGAGGACCAGCAGCTCTCGCACCAGCGGTCGCACCAGGCGACCGTAGGCGAGGTGCTCCGGCGAGTTCACCACCCGCCGCGAGCCCTCGCCGGTGAAGGGGCCGACGTCGAGGTCGCGCGTGCGCTGGAACGCGTAGGCGAGCGAGAAGCTGCCGCCCGGCCCGAACGAGCGGCGCAGCTCCAGCTCGGCGCCGAGGGTCCCCACGTGCCCCAGGTTCTGGTACTGCACGCAGCCCTCCGCCGCCTGGCACCCTGCGGTGCCTGCCGCCGCCGCGCCGAGGTTGATGAGCCCCCGCACGTCGTTGTAGTAGACCGCTCCGGTCAGGTAGAGGCGGCGCCCGAACGCGTGCGTGTGCTCGAGCTGCCAGGTGTAGAGGGTCTCGGGGCCGAGGTTGGCGCTCGGCACCTGGCTCACGCCGCCGTCGCTGTAGGTGAGCTCGTAGAAGCTCGGGGCGCGGAAAGCGCGGCCGAAGAGGAACTTCAAGATCCCTTGCGCGTAGGGGCGCCAGACCAGCGCGACGTTGGGGCTCGGCGAGAAGGTCTGCGCGAGGGTCAGGTAGTCGCCGCGGAAGCCGGCGAAGAGCCGCAGCTGGCGCGGGAGCTTCACCTCCGCGAAGACGTAGCCCGAGGCCGAGCCGAGCGAGCTCTCCGACGAGATCGGCGCCTCCGAGCCGGACTGGGCGGACTGGCTGACGCTGGGGGCGTAGAGGCCCTCGGCGCCCGCCACCAGGTTGAGCCAGGAGAGCGGCCGCCCCACCACGCGCGCCTCGGCGCCGAGCCAGTCCGCGGCGCCGTCGTCCCGCAGATCCTCCTCGGCGCCCGCCGAGTAGGGCCAGCGGCCGTGGTAGCGCGTGTGGTCGTAGTAGGCGCGGACCATCAGGTTCACCGTCGGCCTGAGCGCGCGCTCGAAGCGCCCCTCGAAGTAGGCGCGGCGGTCCTGCGTGAAGGCGCGGCCCGTCCCCGGCGTGATCTCGAAGACGGTCGTCGGGAGCGTCTTCTTGCGCTCGTTGTAGCGGCCGCTGAAGGTGAAGTCGCCCACGGCCACCCGCGCCTGCGCCGAGGCCGCCGTCTCGCCGTCGTTGT
>JAKLHH010001048.1 GCA_022710245.1 Myxococcota bacterium | reverse complement strand
TCGCGGGATGCTGGAGGGGCTCGCTAGGGAGCTCGGCCTGGAGCGGCGGGTCATCTTCGCCGGCTACCGGCGCGACGTGCCGGCGCTCCTCGGCGCCTGCGACCTCTTCGTCATCAGCTCGCCGAAGGAGGGGCTGCCGATGGTGCTCCTCGAGGCGATGGCAGCGGAGCGGCCGATCGTGACCACGGCCGTGGGCGCGATCCCCGCGGTGATCGATGACGGCGTGGAGGGGCTGCTGGCGCCGCCCGACGACCCCGCCGCGCTGGGGCGCGCCATCCTGCGCGCCCTGGAGAGCCCGGAGCGGGCGGCGATGGCGGCGCGCGCCCGTGCGCGCTTCGAGCGCAATCACTCGCAGCGCGCCATGGGCGAGCGCTACCGCGCGCTGGTCGAGCGGATCTTCGCCGCCGCTACCTGACCTCGAACGCGCCGAGGTCGGGCGCCGATCCCTTCACGCGCGCGCCGCCGGCGAGGTCCTCGGCCGGGTAGAGCGAAGGCGCGGCCACACCGGCGTTCACCGCCGGGCTCGAGGCGCCCGGGTGCTTGGTCGCGTCGAGCAAGGGATCGGCGACCAGGTTGCCCGCGCCGTAGCCCACCAGCCCCGCCGCGCCCGCGGCCTGCGTGATCTGGGTCTGGCCGTGGCTGAGGAGGACCCCCGTCCGCGATCCGAAGAAGAGGCTGTTCCGGATGGAGACGGTGCCCGCGCTGGAGAGGTAGGCGCTCCCCGAGGTGCTGGCGATGATGCTGTTCACGATCTCGATCTGGATCGGGCCGTTGTCGTCGTAGCGCACGGTCATGGCGTAGGACTCGCCGTCCTTGCCGACGTCCGCGATGGTGTCGTGCAGGAGCCGCACGCGCTCGCCCGACTTGATGATCAGCGCGCCGTCGGCGCCGGTGCCATGGATGGAGGTGTTGACGATGTCACCGCCCCACCAGAGCTTGATGCCGTTGCGGCCCACGTCGTGGACGTGGCTGTCCCAGACGACGACGCGGGTCGCCTTGGTGTCGATGCCATCGGCGCTGACCCCGGAGACCTCGACGCGCTGGAAGAGGAGGTTGTCACCGCGCTCGACCGCGATGCCGTCGGCGCCCGAGGACTCGGTCCCCGAGCCACCGAGGACGCGGACATCCTGGAAGCGGAGCGAGCGGCATGGGCCCGAGTTGCAGCTGATGCTGAGCCCGGCCCCCGCCACAGTGACGTTCTTGATCAGCAGACCGTCGATCGACGGGAAGCCGAGGCTGGAGGTGTCCGCGTAGTTGACGATCCCATCGGCCGCGATCCCGGGCTTCGCGTCGACGCGAAGGTTGCTGATCACCACCCCGCGCTGGGTCCTGGTCGCCAGGCCAAAGTGGATCGCCGGGTGGAAGCCGGAGAAGTTGATCCCGTTCACCACCAGCTGGCTCCCCTCGAGGACGAGGCCGAAGCGCTGCTCGCTGCTCGCCGGCTCCACGGTGACCGTCTCGCCGGGCGCCGCGGTGAGCGTGACGCCGTCCTGCGCCATGACCAGCGCCCTGTTCGACCCCGGCTTGCCCTCGGCGTAGGTGCCGGCCCGCACGCGGACCAGATCGCCGGGTTGCGCGTGGTCGAGCGCGGCCGCGATGCTCGCCAGCGGTGCGGCGTCGGTGCCCGCGGCGAGATCGTTGCCCGCCGTCGCCACCGTCCAGGTGCGTCCCCGCACAGTGTAGCTCGGGCCCGGATCCGTCGGGAACGCGGCCCAGTCGAGCGCGACCCAGGTCGGCAGCGGGGCGCTCGACAGCGCTGCCGTCCCGACCCCGGGGGTCGGCCCGTTCTTGCCCGGCGCCGGAGCTCCGAGGCCTGGCGCGACCGGCGCCCCCGGGAGCGGCGAGGCGCTGGCCATCGCACCAGGGACAGGCTCGGACACTTGTGGCTGCTCTCCACCACAGGCGAAGAGGAGCATCGTGACAACTGCTACTACGAGAAGACGCAACATGGTGCTGTTTCCTTCCTTTCGTGCTCGCCGCGGCGTCCACCGTCGGTGGTGCGCGAGGCCGTCGCGGCAATAATTGGGTGGCGGCACTGTAACAGCCGAGCCCGATCGCACAACCCCTCGCCCGCGATTGGCGACGCGACGCAGCGGGGCCGACGCCGCGCGCGCCGAGGGCGCTCAGCAGACGGCAGGCGCCTCTGCGGGCACGGCCGCGCAGCCGGAGTTGACCGCGACGACAGAAGGCAGAATGCTAGCGGCCATGCCGACCACCGTGCTGCTCCTGATCGACGAGCTGGAGGTCTGGGGAGGGACCGAGACGCACCTCTCGCGGCTGCTCCCGGCGCTGGCCGGGCGCGTGCGGCCCGTCATCGGTGTGGTCGGCGGAGCGCGGCTGGCGCCCGACTTCCGCGCCCTCGGGATCGCGGTCGAGCCGCTCGAGATCTACCGGACCTTCGCGCCCTCGGGCCTGCTCGGCCTGCGCAAGATCGCGCGCCTGCTGCGCCGCGAGCGCGCCGAGCTGCTCGTCTCGTACCACACGGCCTCCGACCTCCTCGGCCCGGTCGCGGCGCGCCTGGTCGGACGCCCTGCCCTCTCCTGCCGGCGAGATGACGGCTTCACCAAGAAGCCGATCCACGTGCGCGCACAGCGGGTCGTCAATCACCTGGTGAGCGGGATGATCGTCGTCTCCGAGGCGGTCGCGCGCGCGGTCGAGCAGAGCGAGGGCTACCCGCGTCATCGCGTGCGGGTGATCTGGAACGGCGAGGACCTGGCGCGCTTTGCGCCGGGCCCCTCGCCGGTGCGCGCGGAGCTCGGGCTGGCGCAGGACGCGCTGGTCTGCGTCTGCGTCAGCTCGCTGACCCCGGTCAAGGACCACGCCACGCTGCTCCGCGCCTTCGCGCGCCTCGCCGCGGGGCATGAGCGGGCGCAGCTCCTCATCGTCGGCGACGGTCCGCTCCGCGCGGAGCTGGAGGCGCTCGCCGACGAGCTCGCGCCGGGCCGCGTGCGCTTCCTCGGGCACCGCGGCGACGTGCCCGACGTCCTCCGCGCGGCCGACGTCTACCTGCAGACCTCGCGCACCGAAGGCTTCTCCAACGCGATCCTGCAGGCGATGGCCAGCGGCCTCCCCGTGGTCACCACCGCGGTGGGCGGCAACGTGGAGCTGGTCAGCCGCTCGTGCGGCGAGCTCTGCGCGCCGGGCGACGTCGCCGCGCTCGCGGCCGCGCTGGCGCGTCTCGCGGAGGACCCCGAGCGCCGGCGACGGACCGGCACGGCCGCGCGGGTGCGCGTCGAGGAGCGGGGCTCCATCGCCAGCATGGCGGCCGCCTACGCCGAGGCGTTCGAGCGCGCCGCAGACCAGGCGCGCTGACCCGTCGGCAGAGGTCAGCCGGGCCCTCCCGGCCCCAACTCCGCCTTAAGGTATCCGCCATAATCAATAGCGACAGCGCGCGGGGACCCCCGCTCGCGGGCCCCTCCCCACCCCTCGCGTCCTCGCGGGCGGGAGCCGTGCGGACCGCCACCGTCGGTGCCCGCTGCGGGCGAC